>JBAZGT010000036.1 GCA_041652735.1 Dehalococcoidales bacterium
CTATATGGACTACTACAACAACCGACGTATCAAGATAAAGTTAAAGGGCTTGCCACCTGCTATTCACAGACAACAAGCCCTTTTTGCCCTATAATAAAAGTGTCTAGCTTTTGGGGGTCACTTCAATAATAAATCTCCCTCTTATCCCTCCTTAAAAAGGAGGGACGTCAATACCCCAAAATGGTTGATGGCGAGGAGTGGATTCCAGCCATCGGGTAAACTCGGACTAAAGCCTGCGCGGGAATGGAGAGGCTAGAAAAGGAAACCGATAAGAGGATAATAAATATCCCTCTTATCCCTCCTTAAGAAGGAGGGACGTCAATACCCCAAAATGGTTGATGGCGAGGAGTGGATTCCAGCCATCGGGTAAACTCGGACTAAAGCCTGCGCGGGAATGGCGGGAAAGGAATCATTCAGCACATGATGAACGAAGATAGAGTCCTGCTGGCGCACGGCAGCGGCGGCAAGCTGATGCACGACCTCATTAAAAGCTTTTTGCCCGCCATCGCCAATCCCCTGCTGGACAAGCTGGAGGACGCGGCGGTCTTTAGCGTGAGCGGCCGGATGGCATTTACCACGGACTCCTATACCGTCCAGCCCCTCTTTTTCCCGGGCGGGGACATCGGGCGGCTGGCGGTATGCGGCACGGTCAACGACCTGGCCATGAGCGGAGCCAAGCCGCTTTATTTAAGCCTGGCATTAATCATCGAGGAAGGGCTGCTGATAGCCGACCTCCAGAAAGTAGTGGCGTCCATCGCGGCGGCGGTGGCGGAAGCGGGGGTGAAAATAGTTACCGGGGACACCAAGGTGGTGGGAAAAGGCGGGGCGGACAAGCTTTTCATTAATACGTCGGGGGTGGGGACGGTACCGGACGGCGTGAATATCTCCGCCGCCAACGCCTGCCCCGGAGATAAAGTAATTTTGAGCGGGAGCATCGGCGACCACGGCATCGCGGTGCTGAGCAAGCGCGAGGGGCTGAAATTCCAGACGCCGGTGCCATCCGACTGCGCGCCGCTGAACGGGCTGACCGCCGCGATGCTGGAGATCACGCCCAACATACATTGTATGCGCGACCCCACCCGCGGGGGGCTGGCCACCACGCTGAACGACTTCGCCGAACAGTCCGGTGCGGGCATTATAATCGATGAGCATAAAATCCCGGTGGCTAAAGCGGTGCGGGCGGCCTGCGAGCTGCTGGGGCTGGACCCTTTGTACATCGCCAACGAGGGCAAGCTGGCGGCGGTAGTACCGGCCGAAGATGCCGATACGGTCCTGCTGCAAATGAAGTGCCATAAGTACGGCAAGGACGCCGAGATAATCGGGGAGGTGGTAGCGGAGCACCCGGGGCGGGTAGTAATGAAGACGGCGCTGGGGGCCAGCCGCATTATCGATATGCCGGTGGGCGAGCTGCTGCCGCGGATTTGCTGATATTATTATGACGAGAAGAGTAACGACTATATTACGCCGCCGGCTGATCCAGTGAAATTTATGAGATTGCTTCGCCTCCCCGAGAGCGGCCGGGGAAGGTCTCGCCATGACAGGAAGGGTAGAGCTCACCCTTCGACAAGTCCCGATTCCTGCGTCATATCCCGATTCCCTATGGTCATGCGGGACACCGGATGAGGTATGAATCAGTGCGGGATGGCGACAAAGTCGCTCACTCAGGGTGAGCGGGGATAAGGAGTTGTAAAAATCCTCCTCTCATCCCCCTTTAACAAGGGGGACGAATTACCCCAAAGAATACTGGAGCGGGAAATGGATTCCGGCCCCGATTAACATGCGGGGTACGCCGCCTGCGCCGGAATGACATATTATCAAGGAGAAGCAGATGCCGATAATCCCGGGTAATAACCCTGAACAAGAAAATTTACCGCGGGTGGTGGTGATCGGGGTGGGGAACCTGCTGATGCAGGACGAGGGAATCGGCATTCACGCAGTGCAGGCATTACAGGAAACAGACCTCCCCCCGGACGTGCAGCTGGTAGACGGCGGCACATCACCGGACCTGATTACCTACACGCGATCCGGGGACAAGATGATAATAGTGGACGCGGCCCGGGCCGGCGGCCAGCCGGGGGACGTTTACCGCTTTAAGCCGGAGGACATCAGCGCCGGCAAAGGGACGCTGACCTCCGCGCATGAAATGGGCGTGGCGGAAAATTTAAAGCTGATGGAAATGACCGGCAACCAGCCCAAAGAGGTGGTGATAATCGGCATAGAGCCGGGGGTGATAGGGTGGGGCATGGAGCTCTCCCCGCGGCTGCAAGAAGCCCTGCCCCGGCTGGTGGAAATCATCCTGAGAGAGATCAATACCGGCTAAACGAAAGCGCCGTTAAGCGTCCCGGCCGGCGCGACGCGGAAATTACTTTACTAATGATACTATTTCCGATATAATACTTGTACTAATGGCATTAGTGCAAATCTCTGCCTAATACTGAAAGGAGAATCTTATGGACTTTAAAGGTAAAACCGCCGTCGTCACCGGCTCGTCCGGGGGCATCGGCAAAAGCGTAGCCATCGAGCTGGCCAAAGAGGGGGCGAATATCGTCCTGGCATCCCGCAACGTGCCCAACCTGGAAGCGGTGAAAAAGGAAATCGAAGCCCTCGGGCAAAAGGCCTGGGTCATCAAGTGCGACTGCGCCGAAGACGCCAGCGTCGCGGCCATGAAGGACAAAACACTCCAGGCCTGCGGCAACATCGATATCCTCATCAACAACGCCGGGGTGGGCATCCGCGGCGCGCTGGAAGACGTCAGCCTGGACGACTGGCGGTACATCATCAACACCAACATGATGGGCTATATCCGCACCGTGCACGCCTTTCTGCCGCATTTCCTGGAACGCAAGAGCGGCTACATCGTCAACGTTTCCTCCATACAAGCGATGGCCTACGGCGCGGAAATGCTGAACACCCCCTATATCACCACCAAGGCCGGGATTATCGGTTTTTCCGACTGCCTTTCCGCCTATCTCCGCCCCAAGGGCATCAAGGTATCCTGCCTTATACCCGGCGGCGTCGTCACGGAAATAGGCTACAATTCCAGGTTCGTGGGCTCCGAAGCGAAGAAGAAAGAGCTGCGCGATAACGACATCGCCATTACCAGGGGGCCGTCCTTCCTGACCGCGGAGCAGTGCGCCCTGGGGCTGCTGGAAGGGATGAAGAAGGAGCAGTACCTGATTTTCACGCCCGCCACCATGGGCCAGATGCTTAAAATGCAGGGCCGGGACGTGGACGCGTTTAACGCTTTCGTAGCTAATCCGCCGCGCATGCCCGGACCCCCGCCGCCCAAGAAATAGCACGCTGAATTAATCAGTGAAACACGAGAGCCCCGGTCAACGCCGGGGCTTTCTTTTTGGGGAAGAGTTAAGGAAAAATCAACAATCAAAGATGAAAGAACACGGAGGGGGAGGGGAAAAGGAGGGGGTATAATTTTACTTAAGGGCGGCTTTGTTTTATATTAAGTAGGTACGGGAGCGGATGAGTCCCGGTGGGCTTCGCGGACTTCAAATCCGTTGGGGGGCATTGAACATGTCTCCGGTGGGTTCGACTCCCATGCGCTCCCGCCACGCACTTTTTCCAAGCTGTTGGCCGGGCGGCACACTACCCTTTAAGCCAGCCCAGGCGGTAAAATATCCAGCCCATCGCCAGCATCACTATCCCAACAATGGAGAACACCTGCCAGAGGTGAATGTTCCAGGGGTTGCCGATAACGTTGCTCCCCAGCAGCCCCATCAAAGCGGGGATAATGCCCAGGCTGGTAATTACGGCGATGACCCGCATTACCTTGTTGGTCTCAAAGGACGTGGTGTTGATGTACAAATCAATGAGCGACTGCACATTATCGCGGACATTGGCGGCTGTCTCGTGGAGATAGGTGGCTTCATCCATCAGGATATCAAATATTTTCTCATGTCTTTCAGCGAACCCCTCCAGCGGCACGCGTTTGGAGGTTATCACGGCGATAATTTCTTTCAAATGCAGCAGCGAAGGCACCAGCTGGTCGACCTCTTTTCTAAAGTGAAAGGTAGTCTCCAGGAACCCAGCGGGGCGGTTTTTCAGGGGGCTGCTTTCCAGAATCATCAGCTCCCGCTCCAGCGCCGCGATGATTTGCTTGTCCTGGTCCAGCAGGTATTTCAAAATAGTGTAGAGAATAGTAACGACGACCGGCTCCTGGGGGCTGTGGATTTTCTTGGCTTTCTCGATTATCTGGCGGAATAAATCCGTTTTGCTCTTGGAGACGGTAATGACATTCTGTTTCTGGCAGATGACCAGGAGACCCTTGCGGTTGACCAGCAGGCGAGCCGGGCCTTCCTGCGAAAACTGCATATCAGCGATGCGGGCGAAAATCATAGCATAATGCTCAAAATAGTCGGCGCGGGGGTAGGACTCGTCAATAAGCTCGCTCTCCAGCAGGATTCTGGGAATTCCCAGGATATCGCTGAACAGGTCATAATCATCTTCCGAAATATAGGAAATATCCGCCCAAGTATGGGAAGGGCTATCCAGGTATTTCTTGAGGTCGCTCAAGGGAACGTTCCGATAGTTGTTTTCCAGATGGCCGTCCATGACGTTGATTTCCAGGGAAGTATTTTCCGGCGCGGCCGCTTGAGCAGCCGGAGAGCCCAACTGGACTTTGCGGTCCACCGCCCGGCCGCCGATAGCCAGCAGCCTCACGATACGCAACAACCTCAGCATCAGGGAAGAACTGCCGAATTTCAGGGAGACCATCGGCAGCAAATTCACCAGCGGCACGGCGATAATAAGAAGGTCGAGGAGATGCCAGGGGTTGAAGATGTGCTTCAGCACGTTCCGGGCGAAAACGGTCTTGAAAAGATACTCGATAATAAAAATGCCCAGAATAATATAGTCGATAAAATTCAAGGATACGTCAATAGAACCGGGCAAGTCCACCAAAAGCGGAAGCAATACCACCGGCACCATGATCAAAGCCAGAAAAATCATGAGGCTATCCGGCAATATAAGGTTGACCATATCTCTGACGGATTGTTTCCGGTCCGGTTTATCCTGTCCAGCACCGCCGTCCGGTTTTCCGGGAACGCGCTGCGAGTTATCCATTTTATCCTCTAAAAAAAGTAATCCCGAATATAGAATATCGGGTCCAAGGTCATTATAATCCTTTTTCAGGCGGCATTAAATAAAACTCCGTCAGGTCCGAACTACACGGCGCAACCGCAAGCTATGCCGCAACAAACCACATTACGCCCAGGCTGAATTTTCCACTAATTTGGGTGCTGCCCCTCAAGACAAAAGTACCGGGCCAGTCATAAACTGAAGGGGTACGAAGAGGCTATATCATATGCCTCCCGGAGAGACTACAATAAAAATGAGTGAGTCTGTTTCAAGCCTTAGAGCACTCGATTTAGAGCTGGGGAACCGATAAACATGGCAAAACAACAGTTGAACGACGTTCAAGTACTCAACGACGAGTTTACGCGAATCTTCGATAATTACCGCGCCAGGATAAATGAGATAACCCGCCGTAACCATGAGGGCATAAGCCCGGAGGGCGACCATGAGTCCGCCGGGGCAGCGGAGGCCGTAACCGTAACCCTGGAGAAAGCGCCAAAATCCCCTATTGGGCGCGCCGTGCCGCGCCACGCGGTAAAACATAAAACGCCGCAGGCCGCACCGCAGGAAATGAAACCGGAAATCAAGATTATTTCCCAGCCGGTAGAAGACAAACAGCAAGCACCGCAGGCCGCACCGCAGGAAGATAAACCGGAAATCAAGATTATTTCCCTGCTGGCGGAAGACAAGCAAGAAGCGCCGCAGGCCGCGCCGCCGGAAAAGAACCCAGAAATCAAGATTATTTCCCTGCTGGCGGAAGACAAGCAGGAAGCGCCGCCAGCCGCGCCGCCGGAAGATAAACCGGAAATCAAAATTATTTCCCTGCCATCGGAAGACATGCAGGAAGCCGCGCCAGTGGCCGAACAGGATACGCCTTTGGAAAACGATAAAGATACCACCCCTGTTTCCCCCCTGCCGATAGCCAGGCTGGACACGCCGCCGGCGGCCGCTAAAGCGCAGGCGCCGCTGCTCAAGGAGTCCGAGGTCATCATCAAAGAAGCCAAACGCCAGGCGCAACGCATCATCGCCGAGGCGGAAGATATCATCAAGAAAGAATCGAAGAAAAAAACACAGTCGCACGTCAGCAAAATCCTGGAGGACGCCCGGAAAGAAGCCGAAGAAATCGTCGGCAAAGCCAGGCAGTCCGCCGAAAAAGAAAAAGCCGAGGCGGCCGCCGTACTGAAACAGGAAAGAGAACTGGTTACCAGGGAAATCACGGATAAATGCACGTCCGAAAGCCGCCAGCAGGCCGCACAGATGCTGGCCGAGGCGCGGGAAAAGTCCGCGGCCCTGATGCAGGAAATACTGGCCGAAGGCACGGAAATAGGGCGGCTGATGGAAGAAATCATTAACCGCACCAAGAATACGATGAGCGAGTTCGAGACCAGACTACGGTCGGAAACCGGCGAGCTGGCTAAATCCATTTCCCAGACCCAGAACAAGCTGATGCTGCTGACCGCCCCGCCGGAAAAAGAGGCCCCCAAAGCGGAGGAAACCGCCACCGCCCGCAGCAAAGAGCCCATCAAAAACCCCGCCATGTCCGTGCGCCTGCTGGGCGAACACACCGGAGACAAAAACAACGGCACCGGACTCTTCAGCGGGCACCTGGAAATGAAGTCCGCCTCCGCCTCGTTCGACTACCAGTACCTGAAAAACCTGAAAAAGTACCTGATGCACATACCCGGCATCAAGTACATACAGGAATCAGCCTCGGAGAAGGAAGTATCCGTGCTGTTCGATATCAAAGAGCCGCTCCCGCTGCTCGATATCCTCAACCACGTACCCATCATCGACGAAGTAATCGTGGAAACCGATGATGAAATCTGCCTGATTTTCAAGACCGCCGAATAATCCCCAGGTGCAACTTTTGTCACATACAGTACCATCCCGCCGCGCCTAAGATATTAATATATACGGCTAGGAGGTACATGTATCGTGAGAATCAAAGACATTTCCAGGATTAAAGGCAGGGAAGTAATCACCATCAAACCTCACGCCAGTATCTCCGAAACCCTGAGGCAACTCGTCAACAACAAAATCGGTGCGATGCCGGTGTGCGACTTCAAAGGGACGCTGCTGGGCATTATCTCCGAGCGCGATATCATCAGGTGGCTGCACCGGGGCAATACGGACACCGCCAGGACGCAGGTAAAGGACATCATGACCTACAAGGTGTTCACCGCCGACCCCGAAGACAAGCTGGATATCGTCCTTAAAACGATGACGGAAAAAGGCATCCGGCACATGCCGGTGATGGCGGGGACGCGCTGCGTGGGGATACTGTCCCTGAGAGACGTCATCGAACAGCAGGTACGCAATACCCCGGTGAGGACGGAAGCGCGAGAAGAATACGTGGCCGTTTCCGCCGCCGAACCAGCTAAAAAGCCCGGCGTCAAAGTGCCCAGCCTTACCTAGTCTTCCGGGAGCCTATCCCCGGGACTGACCAGGAAGATGGGGGCATGGGCGGCTTCGATAATCTCGTCAGCGGCGCCGCCCCTCACCCAGCGGTGAATGCCGGAGTAGCCATGAGTGGCCATGATGATAAGGTCCACGTCACTCTTGGCGACATATCCGGCGATAACCTTGACGGGGTTCCCCACCAGCACCACCGAGGTTACTTTCAGCTTTTTGGCCGCGTAGCCGCTGGAGACTTTGTCGAGGTATTCCGAAGCCAGTTTGACGGCGTCTTCCTCAATGCGCTGGCGGTCACCGGGCATCACAGCGGTTTCCATGCCGCGGGGCATGTGCAGGGGCTCGACGACACGCAGGAAAACTATTTCATTGACCTTGGAGACTTTGACAAACCAGTCCACGTAAGGCAGCGCTTTTTCCGCCGGCTCCGAGCCGTCCAGCAGCACCAGAATCTTCGTGTACATACATCGCCCTCTTTGCTCTAGAGTAATCAATCGCCCGGTTTATTGCCAAAGAACACCGTGGTATGCGGGAAGGGTATCTCGATGCCCTCTTTATCGAAGGCATTTTTCAAGCGCAGCCGCAGCTCGCCGGTAGCGTTCCACTGCTCCAGAGGCTGCACGTCAGCCGTAATCTTGATTTCTATACCGGAATCGCCCAGATTATCCACCCGGAGGACGGAGGGCACGGACTTAAAGACCTTTTTCCATTTCTCTTCTTCCGCCACTTCCCGGCAGACGTGGTTGATTACCTTGATGGCAAAATCAAGGTCCGTCTTATAGGCGACCGAGATATTCAAATTGACCCGAGAGAAGTGCCGCGAGTAGTTGCTGGCCACCCTGATTTCCCCGTTGGGCACGTGGTGGACAATGCCGTCCAGATCCCGCAGCACCGTCTTCCTCAGGTTGATTTCCTCCACCAGCCCGGACGTACCCGCCACATTGACCACATCCCCCACGCGATACTGGTTTTCCAGCAAAATAAAGACGCCGGCTATCAGGTCTCTGATTAAATATTGCGCCCCGAAACCCACCGCCACACCCACGATACCGAAGCCGGCCAGAATAGGGCCTACGGATATGTTCAACTCCGATAGCACCATGAGGACTACCATCAGACCGATGATAACCCGGCCCAGCCCCACGAACAGCCGCACCAGGGTATTTCCCCTTCTCTTACGCCCTTCCCGGCTTTCCCCCTGCACCGGACGCGCCATGACGTTGTTCACCAGCGGCGGCAGGAACTTTTTCAGGGACGCCCAGAGCACGATGCCCACCACCAGGATAATGATGATGGGAACACCGTGGTCCAGTATCCATTTTTTAATGTCCGCCACGGAAACTATCGGGGCGGAACCGTTACGCGACATCAGCATGGTAATCAAAGACATCACCATTATCGCCGCCAGAAGGCCTTCCAGCGACCAGAAAATAACACCTATCCGGCGGGAAGCCGCCTCCCTTTTCTTTTCCTTTACCTTCCCCACGAAAGCGTTCCTGATTCTTTCACCGAATATCAGGAGCACTATCACCACCACCGCCGATATTATCAGCACCCACAGGCTGTTATCAAGGTACCAGCTCCACATGATGGACTTTCTCCTTTACCGGAATAAAAACATTATACTACAAACATTACGGACGGATGCAACCGGAGGGAATAACAGGCGAAAAAGACAGCTAGTAAAGGACTCTATCGTCGCCGGTGCGCCTGGTTACTTTTTCCCGGTCAAGGTATTCCAGCAATGCCTGCGCGTACTTGCGGCTGGTGCCGAACATGTCCCGCACCTCGCCCAGAGTGATTTTACCGTTCTCCCGGATACGGGCGGTTATTTGGGCCAGCATCTCCCGGTAAGCCGCCGCGGCGAAGATGATGGCATCACTGACTTTAACCACTTTGCCCTGCTCCACGAGCAGGTTGACCAGGTCCGGCTCCGGTACCAGGTCAGCGGGCGGGGAATAGGGGCTGGCCGCCAGCGCTTTCAGGAAGGCGTCCATTTTGGCCTGCTGGGCCGGGGATATCACCACCCGGTGCGACGGCTGACGCAAATAGCCGCCTTCTTCAACCAGAGTGCCCGCCCGGATAAAATTTTCCAGCGCCAGGTTGATATTGCTCCCCAGCTTGAGGCGCGTGCCCAGCTCCGCCTTGGGCATGCCGGAGCGGGCCGGGAATTTCTTGTGATAGTCCGCCAGCGCCCCTTCAGCTTTGGCCGCCAGGCCCTGCCAGCCAGCGCCGGTGAAAAGGAGGCGGCGCTCACCATCGCCCAGGGCGACAACGCGGCCATCTTCAATGAGCGACGCGATGGCGGCGGCGGCCACAGCGGCTTCCAGGTTGCACTGGGCGGCCAGCGCGGCGAACTCCAGGGGCTGGCGGGTCTCCAGCAGCGCGGCGATAACCTCCTCACTGGTGCCGCCCGCCCTGGTCTTAAGGTTCTCTATTATCTCCGGGCGGAAGCGGCGGAGGCGTTTTGCGCGCGCGTCCACGATGCCGCCACCCCCCAGCGTTTCCATGGGGGAGCGGATGATATAGCGGTCGCCTTTGATAATCGCCAGCGGTTTTGCCAGGGTAAACTGCGCCCAGGTGGAGTCGCCGGGCTTCAGCTCTTCCCCCTCCAGCAGGCGGACTTTAGCCATAGTTTCCGCCGCTAGGGTATGAAAGCTGACCTCCGTGCCGTGCGCCAGCGGGCGCCGCAGGTAAGAAATCAGCTTTAAATCAACGGTAACGAGGCCGGTGGGCTTGAGCCAGCCGGGGCGGGTAACGACATCCCCGCGCTGCAAATCAGCGGTGTTGATGCCCACCAGATTGGCGGCCACCCGGCTGCCGGGAGCGGCGGCGGTCTCCTTTTCCTTGTGTGTCTGGAGGCCGCGGATGCGGGACTTGAGGCCGGAGGGGACAATCTCCACCTCCTGCCCCACGGAAAGTGTGCCGTCTATCAGCGTGCCGGTGACCACGGTGCCGGCGCCGGCAATAGTAAAAATACGGTCGATAGGCAGGCGGGGGCGCCCGGTGTCTTTACGGGGCTCGGCGTCGTCCAACTGTTTATCAATAGCGTTTAAAAGCTCCGGCAGACCGTCGCCGGTGAGCGAGGACACGGCCACGACGGGGGCGCCGGCGATGGTGGTGGGGGCGATAAGCTCTTCCACCTCCATGCGCACCAGGGCCAGCAGGTCTTCATCCACCAGGTCTTTCTTGGTGACGGCCACCACACCCCTTTTCACCCCGATAATGTCCAGGATGGCGAGGTGCTCCCGGGTCTGGGGCATGACACCCTCATTGGCGGCGATGATAAGCAAAGCCAGGTCTATGCCCCCCACCCCAGCCAGCATGTTCTTCACAAAGCGCTCGTGGCCGGGCACGTCCACGATACCCACTTCCCGGCCGGAGGGAGTCTTGAGCCAGGCGAAGCCCAGCTCGATGGTCATGCCGCGCTCCTTCTCCTCCCGGAGGCGGTCCGGGTCAATGCCGGTAAGCGCCTGCACCAGCAGCGATTTACCGTGGTCGATATGGCCGGCCGTGCCGAGAACGAACATCTTCTGGCCCCTTTCCCCTTTTCCCCCCAAATTTTAAGCTCTAAATCCTAAACTCTAAACGTAGCTGTTTAGTCCGCCAATTTTATGTTGTCATTCTGACGTAAGTCAGAATCCATGTTCTCCCCACCCCGAGATTCTTCGCTTCGCTCAGAATGACGGTATATATTTTACGGTAGAGTCCCGGCAGCGCGGCAATCTCCTACATTGGGCGAAGTTTATCATAAATATTGCCATGCCGCTATGGTTCGACAAGCTCACCATGAGCGCTCCCCGTAAGGACAAATCTTATTTAATGATGGAAGAACCTGATGCCGGAGTAGGCCATGACCATGCCGTAGTCGTCACAGGCTTTGATAACCTCCTCATCACGAATGGAACCGCCCGGCTGGACGATATAGGTCACGCCGCTTTCGTAAGCGCGGTCGATGGTATCACGAAAAGGAATCATGCCGTCGGACGATAACGAGACGCCCTGGCGCTGGCTAAGCCAATCGTGTTTCTGCTCCCAGGTAAGCTGCGGGGGGACTTTGACCATGGCCGCATCCAGGTTGGCCTTTTCAAAGCTATTGAGCCGCTCCTGCAAATAGAGGTCGATAGCGTTGTTCTTTTCGGCGCGGGCCACGCCCTGCTTGAACTTTATGTCAAGAACCGTGGGGTGCTGCCGCAGGAACCAGCGGTCAGCCTTTTCCGCCGCCAGGCGGGTGCAGTGGATGCGGGACTGCTGCCCCGCCCCTACCCCTACCGTCTGGCCGTCCAGGGCAAAGCCGATGGTGTTGGACTGGGTATACTTGATGGCGGCGGTGCAGACAATAAGGTCGCGCACGGCGCCGTCCGGGAAGTCTTTCTTGCCGGTGACGACGTTCTTTAAAATGTCCGCGGTAGCCACGGCGTTATTGCGTTTCTGCTCCAACTGGATGCCGAAGACCTCGCGGGTTTCCGTGTCCTCCGGCGTGTAGTCCGTATCCATCTCGACGAGCAGATACTTGCCGCCCTTCTTGGACTTGAGGATTTCCAGCGCTTCCTTACTGTAGCCGGGGGCGATAACGCCATCGGACACCTCACGGCTGATCAACCGGGCCGTAGGGGCGTCCACGACATCGCTCAAAGCCGCGAAGTCGCCGTAAGACGACACCCTGTCCGCGCCCCGCGCCCGGGCATAGGCGTCCATCAGCGGGGAGGACTCCATATCGTCCACGAAGTAGGCTTTCTTCAAAGTATCGGTAAGGGGCACGGCCACCGCCGCGCCGGCCGGACTGACGTGCTTGAAAGAGGCCGCCGCCGGCATCTTGAGCACCTGCTTCAGCTCCCGCACCAGCTGCCAGGAGTTGAGGGCGTCCAGCATATTGATATAGCCCGGCGCGCCGTTGACGATACGGAAGGGCAGCTTACCCTTTTTGGTATAAATCCGGGCGGGTTTCTGGTGGGGGTTGAAGCCGTAACGCAAGATGATTTCATTGTCGCTCATGTGAATTTACTCTCCTATATGATATATTAAGCTCTAAATCCTAAACTCTAAACTCTAAAAAACTCCGCCGCCCCACCCCTTTTCTTACCTCTCCCCCTTCCCTCTCCGTCGACAGAGAGGGGCGATTGATGGGGTTGAGGCCAGTATTGTTTTATGTAGTCCGGTCTTCTTTATTCCAAGCTTTTGGATTTAATACCACCTCACCTCTCCCCCTTCCCTCTCCGTTGACAGAGAGGGGCGATTGAAGGAATTGAATCAGTTATTGTTTTATGTAGTCCGTCTATATTGTACCGCATCTTATAAAATGAAATTTTATTCCTCCCCCACTCCCCTTAAGGCCTGTAATATAATTTCGTCTTCTTCCGGGAGCACGGTGCGGGGGTCCAATAAAAGGCGGTCTTTTTCCACCCGGCCGATGACCGGCACTTCGCCGAGGCGCAGCTTTTGCACCAACGACTGCACTTTTTTGCTATTGCCCCCTAAAGCCACCAGGGTAGTGGGCAAGATGCCGCCGGGCAGGCTGCCCCCGCCCACCATCGTCTCCCCGGATATTACCACCGCCCCACCCCCTAAAGCCGCCGCCCATAGCCCGGCCCTCTGTGCTATTTCTTCCGGCCCGGCGGCAATCATGCGCCACACCGGGACTTTTTGCGCCGCTTCCCCCTTGAGATAATGGATGAGGGTAGCGGCCAAAGCGGCCAGGCGGGTCTTGTCCAGGCGCATCGCCCGGGCCAGCGGGTGTTTCTTCAATTTATCAATATACTGTTTTTCCCCGACGATGATGCCCGCCTGGGGGCCACCCACCAGCTTATCACCGGAGAAAAAGGTAAGCGTCACGCCGGCCTTAACGCTCTGCTGCACCATCGGCTCCGGCGCCAGCCCGTAAGCGGAAGTATCCAGCAGGCAGCCGCTGCCGAGGTCGTCAAAGACAAGAAGACCGTGTTTTTTAGCGATAGCCACCAGCTCTTCCAGCGTAACCTCGCTGGTAAAGCCCACCAGCCGGAAATTAGACGAATGGACGCGCATCAGGGCCGCCGTCCCGGCGTTAACCGCCTGCTCGAAGTCCGCGGCATAAGTGCGGTTGGTCGTCCCCACCTCCACCAGCTTGGCCCCGCTCTGCTTCATGACATCCGGAATGCGGAACCCCCCGCCGATTTCCACCGCCTGACCGCGGGAAACGATGACCTCTTTACGCCGGGCCAGGGCGGTAAGCCCCAATAGCACCGCCGCGGCGTTATTGTTCACGGCCAGCGCCGCCGCCGCCCCGGTGAGCTGACAGAGCAGATCCTCCACGTGGACATGCCGCGAGCCGCGGCTACCGGCGGCCATATCATATTCCAGGGTGGAGTAGCCGCAGCTTGCCTCCGCCATGGCGGCCAAGGCCGCAGGGCTGAGCGGCGCCCGCCCCAGGTTGGTATGCAGTATCACGCCGGAGGCGTTGATCAGGCGGCGGGGGCCGGGTTTTACTAAAGCGGACAGCCGCGCCGCCACCGCCGCCGCGATATCATCCGGGGAGGGGGAGGGTTTACCGTCCGCGATAGCCTGCCGCGCGGCGGCCAGCTCCCGGCGGATAACGCCCACCAGCACGTCCGGCGGGTAGGTATCAGCGAAAGCGCTGACCCTGGCATCGGCGAGGAGTTTGTCCACGCCCGGCAAGCGGCGGAAATCCTTCTCCATCGACTTCATTCTACACAATAAAAGGGCATACTTCAAAGTTGACAGAAAATACCGTAAATGGGAAAATGGAATTGTTTACCATACCAGTCAACAATATAGCGCGAAATCTTTCGGGCAACCGGCAATAAAAAATATCCACTCACCCGGAGACTTTCGAGGGCCTCATGGTTCGACAGGCTCACCATGAGCGGATTCGGAGGGCAAACAAGCTAACCATGAGCGCTAGCTATAATGTAACACAATCGACATCGCTTTACCCTCGGCGTAAATAGGGTATAATTGGAGCTAGAACGAGTCCAATCCCCTTCCCGGGATAAAAAAAGGAAACGGCATAGTGTTCAAAACCATCAGGGAAGATATTAAAACGGTATTCGTCAAAGACCCGGCCGCGCGCAGCACGCTGGAAGTCCTCCTGTGCTACTCCGGCCTGCACGCCGTCTGGGCGCACCGCGTCAACCACTTTCTCTGGAACCACCGGCTAAAGCTGTTCGCCCGGTTTTTCTCCAACACGGCGCGGTTTTTTACCGGCATTGAAATCCACCCGGGGGCGAAAATCGGGCGGCGCTGCTTCATCGACCACGGTTCCGGGGTGGTTATCGGGGAGACCTCGGAAATCGGCGACGACGTCCTGCTCTACCAGGGTGTGGTGCTGGGCGGCACGTCCATGGAGAAAAAGAAGCGCCACCCCACGCTGGGCAACGGGGTGGAGATGGGCACCGGCTCCATCGCGCTGGGGGCGATAACCATCGGCGACGGGGCGCGCATCGGCGCCAGCTCGGTGGTGATAAGGTCAGTCCCGCCGGGGGTCACGGTGGTGGGCATTCCGGGGCGGGTGGTGGTGAAAGAGGAAAAACCGGCCATGGACCTGGAGCACGCCAGGCTGACCGACCCGCTGGCCGAGGCGATAAGGGTTATGTTCAAAGACCAGCAGAGCTTCCAGGAGCGACTCAAAAAGCTGGAGGAGACCTGCGGACTGCTGACGCCGCAAAACGGGCTCAAGGAAAAGATTGAGGAAATAGAAAAAGACTTCGAGCAGAGCGAAGGCATTTAGATAACAGATTAAGTAAAGAGGAGCGAAAAACATGGTCAAGTTCAGTCCCGTGGGGGAAAAAGCCATCACGCGAGCTATCGTCACCGAGTTCGCCAGGGAGTTCAACGAATACGTCGAGAGCGACTGCATCATCATCGGCGCCGGGCCCAGCGGGCTGATAGCCGGGCGGGACATCGCCCGGGCCGGTAAAAAAGTGGTGATAGTGGAGCGGAACAACTACCTGGGGGGCGGGTTCTGGAGCGGCGGCTACCTGATGCCTAAAGTCACCGTCCGCCACCCCGGCGAGAGGGTTTTGGAAGAGCTGGGCGTGCCTTATAAAGTCGTCAGCAAAGGTCTGGCGGTCTGCGATGCCCCCCACGCCTGCGCCGCCCTGATTACGGCCGCCTGCGCCGCCGGGGTAAAAGTCATGAACATGACCATGCTGGAAGACCTGGTGGTGAAGGAAGGAAAAGTGTGCGGGGCGGTCATCAACTGGTCGCCGATTGCCTCCCTGCCGCGGCAGGTGGCGGCGCTCGACCCGGTAGCTATCGAAGCGCCCTTCGTGATAGACGCCACCGGGCATGACGCCACAGTGGTGAAAAAGCTGGAGCAGCGAGGCATGATAAAGACCAAGGGCGAGGGGCCGCTCTGGATAGATAAATCCGAAGACGTCATCGTGGAAAATACCGGCGAGTGCTTCCCGGGACTGATTGTCACCGGCATGGCGGTGGGCGCCGTTTACGGGCTGCCGCGCATGGGGCCGACCTTCGGCTCCATGTTCCTTTCCGGAGAAGCGGCCGCCAGGATAGTCCTGGAGAAACTGGGTTGAAAATAGTGGCAGCCATGAGCGGCGGCGTGGACTCCGCGGTGGCGGCCGCGCTACTTAAGCGGGAAGGCCACGAGGTAATCGGGGCGACCTTACAGCTTTACGCGCCGCCGGAGACCGCGCCAAGCGCCGCGGACGATGCCCGCCGGACGGCGGACAAGCTGGGCATCCCGCATTATGTCTTCGACCTGCGGGAGGAATTCAGCCGGGAAATCATCGCCGATTTCTGCGCGGAGTACCGGCGCGGCCGCACGCCCAATCCCTGCGTGCGCTGCAACCGGCTATTTAAGTTCGGGAGGCTGGGGGAAAAGGCGCGGGAGCTCGGGGCGGACTTTTTAGCCACCGGCCATTACGCCCGCATAGAAACGGACAAAATTACCGGCCAACGCATTTTAAAGAAGGGGCTGGACCCGCGGAAAGACCAGTCCTATTTTCTCTACCGGCTCACCCAGGAACAGCTCGGCTTCACCCTCTTTCCCCTGGGCGGGCTGACCAAGCAGGAGGTAAAGCAAATAGCTATAGATTTGGACCTGCCCGCCGCCGCCCGGCCGGAGAGCCAGGAAATTTGCTTTATCCCCGGCGACGATTACGCCGCTTTCCTGGATAATTACGACCCCTCCCCGGCCAGGCCGGGGCCGATTATAGACAGCGGGGAAAAGGTGGTGGGGCGGCACCGCGGCCTGCGCTATTTCACGGTGGGGCAGCGCAAAGGGCTGGGCATCGCCGCGGCGGAGCCGCTTTACGTCACGGCCATCGCGCCGGAGAGGAACGCGGTAATCGTGGGGGAAAAGGCGCAGACGTATGCCGACGCTTTAACGGCGGACAACCTCAACTGGATAAGCGGCGACCCGCCCGCTTTCCCCCTAGAGATTAAAGCGCGGGTGCGCTACCGCCACCCGGAGGCGGAAGCGGTGGTTACGCCGCGGGGGAATGACAGTGTTTATGTAAAGTTTTCCGCGCCGCAGATGGCGGTCGCCCCGGGGCAGTCGGTGGTGTTTTACGACGGCGACCGGGTCAACGGCGGGGGCACGATAAGCCGGCAAGGAAGGTAAATATGGCATCAGTATTAGCCGTTTGCACCAGCGCCAAAAAAGGCGAGAAAAAGACCCCGGTGGAGGCAATAGAAATCAAAAAGGGGTTCGGGGTAGTGGGGGACGCCCACGCGGACGATACCACCCACCGCCAGGTAAGCCTGCTGGCGGTAGAGAGCATCGACAAGATGAGGAATAGAGGCTTTACCCTGGACTACGGCGACTTCGCCGAGAACATAACGACCAAAGACATCGACCTCCCGTCCCTGCCCATCGGCACACGCTTCAACATCGGGCAGGAGGTGGTGCTGGAGCTGACGCAAATCGGCAAGGAGTGCCACGCCGACTGCGCCATCCGCCAGCAGGTAGGCGACTGCGTGATGCCGCGGGAAGGCGTTTTCACCAAGGTGATACACGGCGGGCGGGTGCGGCCGGGGGATACGATTAAAACGGTGGGATAATATATTGGAGGGGAAGGGGAAAAGGGGGGCGGAGGATAATAAACCTCACCCTCTGTATCTCCCTCTCCGTTGACAGAGAGGGAGAATAACTAACAATATTGCACAGATTTTCACCTTTACCCCGTATCAATCCCGTAAAGTACGGGACAGGGCACGGGGCGGGCTCTGGCCTCTCCCATCGAGGGAGAGGGAAATTTGAAATAAAACATGAATAACAAAATCCTGAAAAAAGTAGAGCTTACCCGGCTGAACAGCGGTAAAACGCTCGTGTCCGAGAACGTTATCCGGGAGTCGCCGCTGACGGTGCGCATCAACGGGAAGCACTATACCTCCGTGATGTTCCTGGACAAGCAGCAAAAAGAGTGGGTTACCGGCCACCTGTACGTGCAGGGGGTAATCCGCCGCGCCGAAGATATAAAGTCGCTGGTCATCAAGAACCACATCGCGGACGTTACCCTGGGGCGCGTGTATAAACCGCGCCCCCCGTCCGTAATAGAGTCCACCCTTAACGCGGACAAAGAGGACGTTTTCAACTGCGTGCGCGCGGTACTGAAATCCCCCGTCTTCGCGGAAACGGAGGGCGTCCACTCCGCCGGGCTTTTCCTACACGGCAAAGAGGCGGTCTGCATCGCGGAGGACATCGGGCGGCACCATGCCCTGGATAAAGTAATCGGCGCCGCCATCCTCCAGGGCGTGCCCCTGTCCGAATGCCTGGCGGCCTCCACCGGGCGCATGGCGCTGGAAATGGTCAATAAAATCTGCCGCGCCGGCATCCCCATCGTGGCCACCAAAGCGGCCGTGACGGACCAGGGGGTGGCTATCGCCAGAAAGTACGGCGTGACGGTCATCGGCTTCGTGCGGGAGGCCGGCTCCAAGCTGAATACGGACATGAACGTGCGCGTTTTCCAAGAGTCCGTCATGAAAATCTACTGCGGCGCGGAGCGGGTGCTCTATAAATGATGCCGCGTTATAATGTAAAATAAGCTAAGATGAAAAACGCCATAGAACAGATTCAAAAGCTGAAAAAGGAGCGCCACGCCGTTATCCTGGCCCATAACTACCAGCGCGCAGAGGTACAGGACATAGCGGATTTCACCGGCGATTCCCTGGAACTGAGCCAGCAAGCGGCCAAAACGGACGCCGCGGTGATAGTTTTCTGCGGGGTACACTTCATGGCGGAAACGGCCTCCATCCTCAGCCCGGAAAAAACGGTGCTGCTGCCGGACGCCGGCGCCGGCTGCCCCATGGCCAACATGATAACCGCGGCCCAGCTAAGGGCGAAAAAGAAAGAGCTGCCCAACGCCACGGTGGTAACCTATATCAACTCCTCCGCCGCCGTCAAAGCGGAGTCCGACTACTGCTGCACCTCCGCCAACGGCGTGCGGCTGGTACAGAGCATTAACGCCGAGGAGATTTTATTCGTCCCGGACCAGTACCTGGGCGCGTTCATCGCGGCCAAGACCGGCAAGAAAATGACGCTGTGGCCCGGCTTCTGCCCCACCCACGCCAATATCATGCCGGAGGACATCAGGCAGCGCAAGCTGGAGCACCCCAACGCCAAGGTGGTGGTGCACCCGGAGTGCCGGGGGGAGGTTATCGCCCTGGCCGACGAAGCCCTGAGCACCAGCGGCATGATACGCTACGCGGCGCGGCCGGACGTTAAAGAGCTGATAGTGGGGACGGAGATTGAAATACTGCACCGCCTGCGTAAAGAGAATCCGGGCAAGCAATTCATCCCGGCTTCCGCCAAAGCGATATGCCCCAACATGAAGAAAATCACCATGGAAAAGGTAGCGGAGTGCCTGGAGACGATGCGGCCGCAGATAACCGTGCCGGAGGAAATCCGGGTTAAAGCCCTGGCCGCCGTCAACCGGATGCTGGAAATAGGGTAGAAATTAGTTGCCAGCTACCGGTTGCGGTTACGCGCCTGGAGTTTTCACTTTTTAACCGGGGGGGATGCCAAATGCTTACCCAAAAGGACCTCCAGAGATACGACCGCCAGATATTGATTTACGGATTCGGCCAGGAGGGACAGGCGAAGCTGAAGAAAGCTAAAGTGTTCCTGGCCGGGGCGGGGGGGCTGGGCTCTCCGGCGGCTATTTACCTGGCCGCCGCCGGCATCGGCACCCTGCGCGTCGCCGACCATGACACGGTGGAGCTGAGCAACCTGAACCGCCAGGTGCTGCATGGGGAAGAGAGCGTCGGCCAGCGCAAGGCGGACTCCGCCGCCGCCAGGCTGGGCAAGCTCAACTCCGGCATTAAAATAGAGACCATCGCCGAGACGATTAGCGAAGCCAACGTGATGCGGCTGGTGGGAGACGCGGACGCCATCGTGGACGCGATGGACAACCTGCCCACGCGCTACCTGTTGAACAAAACGGCCGCAGCCAAAGGCATCCCCTTCTTCCACGGCGCCGTCTACGGCTTCGAGGGTCGGGCGATGACGGTGCTGCCGGGCAAGACGGCCTGTCTCAACTGCCTTTACCACGGCGCCGCCGTCCCCAAAGAAAAGTTCCCCGTCATCGGGGTAACGCCGGGGGTAATCGGCTGCATCCAGGCTACCGAGGTTATCAAGTATTTCACGGGGCTGGGGGAGCTACTGACCGACCGGCTGCTGAACTATGACGGTTTGCTGATGAAATTCAGCGAGTTTAAAATCAACCGCGACCCGGACTGCGAGGTATGCGGGGAAAAATCCAGGCAGGTGAAGAGATAATGAGCGTAGACGCAGAGATATCTTCCATATTCGGCCGGTACACGGGCAACGTTTTAAACATGAAAGTTGAAGGCAAGACCGTCCGCGAATGCCTGCACGACCTCGTCCGGCAGTACCCCAAACTTAAAAAGATGCTCCTGGACAAAGACGGCAACCTGATGCCATCCTATGATTTTTATATCAACGGACAGAGCGTCTATCCCAAAGATATGACCAGGCCGCTAAATCCCGGCGACAAGCTGAACGTGGTCTTTAGAATCCAAGGGGGATAAGGGAGTAAGTAGACAGTTAACAGTTAATAGTAAACAGTTAACAGTTACCCCTCCCCTTTTCCCCTATCGATTACCGTTAACCGTCCTAAATCTTGGTCCAGTCAATATCCAGCTTACAGGTGGGGCAGGGCTGCCTCATGGGCACTTCCGCGCTGCAATGGGGGCAAATATATTTATCTCCCACCTTGATGGGTTTCTTGTGCTTATGGTTCTTTTCTTCCTTAGCCACTATGGCCCTCCTGGTTAATATTATGTTATCCGGCTACTAAGGATACAAGCGGTGTGTTTCAGCGTAAATCTTGATCCAGTCCACCCGTTTGTTGCACTCCGGGCAGTAGGCTTCATGGCCGTATTCCGCCTTGACTTCCGCCTTACAGGCCGTGCAAAAGTACTTGCCGTCTACTTCCTTGACCGTGCAGGTATCTTCCTGGCTATTGCTTTTTCCCTTCTCCATCTCAACCCTCCATCGCCATCATTTGACCCGGTATCCAAAATGCCATTACCTCAATTGTAGCAAACGCGGAATAACAAAGATAATACAGAGAACGGTAAATAATTACGTTTTTATAAAATCAAAAGTCGGCGGAGGGGCGAATCCGCGGGAGGTCTTTGCTAATGTTGTTTTAACAGGACAGGAAAACTATTTCAGGGTTATTGCATTATACAATCCCGTTTTGTAAGATGATTGCGTATTTCGGTGAAATCGGCCGCTTGTTCGGGATGAAATCGGCCGGGTGTTCGGGCAAACCGGCCACCCCCTGGGGACGCCGGACTAAGGTACAGTTTAGCTTACTTTCTTATCGCTTTCAAT
>JBAZGT010000037.1 GCA_041652735.1 Dehalococcoidales bacterium
CAGGCCGGACTCGGTCTTGAACTGTGCTTGCAGGTTATTAACTCGTAAAAGCTCTGTCACGTTACCATCCTCGCACTAGAGAATGCCCCTGAGCCGGGGCGAGCGCATCCGTCACCGACTGGCTAAATGCTCTAAGCCCAATTATATATGAAATACCTTCTCAGGACAAGGAAAAATTTGATTCTAGGAGAATAATTATAATAAAAAAATATTCTGTTAAAAAATGAGCCCGATAAAGAGGAAAATAAAGAAGAACCGGTTTGACCAGGGCTGCAACTATTTCTAACGGCAATAATCGGAACGATAGTCTCGACGAATATCGGGAAAATCTACCAACTTAAGTCACTATGGAGCGGGAGACCCCGACTAGAATCGGGGCGACAGTCCCGATGGGAATCGGGAAACTCTATCAACCTAAGTAAATATGGAGCGGGAGACCCCGATTAGAATCGGGGCGACAGTCCCGATGGGAATCGGGAAACTCTACCAACTAAAGAAATATTGGAGCGGGAGACCCCGATTAGAATCGGGGCGACAGTCCCGATGGAAATCGGGAAACTCTATCAACCAAAGAAACTATGGAGCGGGAGACCCCGATTAAAATCGGGGCGACAGTCCCGATGGGAATCGGGAAACTCTACCAACTTAAGTCACTATGGAGCGGGAGACCCCGATTAGAATCGGGGCGACAGTCCCGATGGAAATCGGGAAACTCTATCAACCAAAGAAACTATGGAGCGGGAGACGGGACTCGAACCCGCGACAGCCTGCTTGGAGGGCAGGAACTCTACCAACTGAGTTACTCCCGCACGGTGCAACTATAATTTTAACCCGAAACAGGAGTGATGTCAAAAGGCAAGGCAAAGCTCCCGGCCCCATTTCCCTTTCCTATTCCCAGCCGCTTTTAGCCCCGTAAGGCAGGGAGGTCATGATAGCTTCAATCTCCCGGATTTTGCCGGTTTGCACCTTGAAAAGCTCGCTGACGACCACGGTAAAAGGCCGCCGGGCGATGGGTATCATTTCCACCGTTCCCACCCCGGGCACCTCAACCGATTTAATAGTACCCTTGTGATGGAACATGAAAGTCCCCATGGTCAGGCCGCGCTCCTCGTCAACGACCGTCCAGTAACGCGGTGTTATCGAGGTGATGTAGGCGAAGGACTTGGCGTTAATCTGCCCGCGGCAGTCGGTGGGCATGGGGGGGCGATTGGGTTCCTGGGGGAAAAGGCCGGGGTTGTTGGTGGTCTGCATGCCGTTTTCGATGCGGTTGCATTCGTCCCAGAGGGGGAGGAAATCGGCGTTGTTCTGCTCCAGCGCGTCAAAATAAAGGTCGGATACGCGCACCATTTCCGCGCGGGAGACTTTCTCCTCCGTCTTGAGGGCGGCCAGGAACGGCGGGCGCGGTTTTTGCAGGTTTTCCTCCATGAAGGGTCGCTCGCTCTGCCGGACGACGATGTTTTCAATTTCCGTAATCTGACCTTTTTCCGTCTTGAGACGGGCGGCGATGAGGATGGGGAAGCCGTTTTCCTGCATATAGCCGTAAAGACCCACCTGCCCGGCCTGGGGGTCACAGGCGTAGAGCCGGTAGGTTGGCAAATCACTGGCGGTGGCCCAGAGCCCGTCCCCTACGGCCAGGGGTATGGTATTTTCCGTGTGCTTTACCGTTTTGGAGAGCGGCAGGCGGCCCGGGTCATGGGCGACGAGCGCCTCCAGGTATTGATTCATCAGTCCTTCCAGGGACGCGCGGGTGAGTTTTTCTGAAGACATGAGAAAATCCTCCTTATGCTGTTACTGGTAATATAGCTATTTTGAGGAAGGATGTCAAAATAATACCGGGATAATATCAAACATATCGCAATAATATAGTGATTAAGTACCTCATAATACGAACTGTCATAATATAAGCCAATATATTGACAACTGGCTACTTTGGACTATATAATGCTTCACATATATAGTTGAGCTTTCCCCTGCCGTACAGCGTGGAGGTGTCCATGAAAGAGCTAAGTGAAAAGGTAAAAGCTTTGAGGAAGAAAAGGGAATGGGCGCAGGAGGACCTGGCGCGGGAGATGGGCGTCAGCCTCTCTACCATACAGCGGTGGGAAAAGCGGGGCGGCAACCCTACCCGGCTGGCGCGGCGGGAACTGAAAAAACTTCTGGTGGCCGCCGGCATCAAGATGGAAGAATAGCCGGTGTTGATTGTCCTCCGCTCACGGCGGGGCGGGATTAAAAGGTTATATTTTACTTAGTAGAGTTATGTTAAGCAAGTAATTATTCCAAGATGGCACAGGAAAAGCTGATGAAGGGTAAAAAACCGCTCCCCCACCCGATGCAGGACTAGCCCTGCGACCATTTCCGCGACTTGACGTATCTCATGACGTCCAGCTTTTCCAGCTTATCAAAGTTATGGCGCGCGTCTATCCAGCGCATCGTGCCGGAGCGTCCCCTCATAGCGATGGACTGCGTGGTGGCCCCGCCGCTGAAGTAGCGTACCCCCTTCAAAAGGTTGCCGCTGGAAACGCCGGTAGCGGCAAAAAACACGTCGTCGCTGCTGATAAGGTCCTCGGTAGTATAGACTTTTTTCAGGTCTTCGCCTTTATCGATGGCGTTCTGTTTTTCCTGCTCGTCACGCGGCCAGCCTTTGCACTGGATGCATCCCCCCACGCACCGTATCGCCGCGGCGGAAAGCACCCCCTCCGGCGTGCCGCCGATACCCATCAGCATGTCCACATCCGTATCCGGCAGCGCCGCTTCAATGGACGCGGAAACGTCACCGTCGGAAATGAGCTTGACCCTGGCGCCGGCGCGGCGGATATCATTGAGCAGTTTCTCATGGCGGGGCCGGTCCAGCACCACCACGGTTATCTCATGAATCTTTTTGTTCTTGGCGGCGGCCACCCGCCGGATATTTTCCGACGTTGGAGCATCGATATCGATAACGTCTTTGGCTTCCATTCCGGTGACAATCTTGTTCATATAGACCAGGTTGCGAGGGCAGTGCATGGTGCCGCGGGCGGAAAGAGCCACCACGGAGATAGCCCCGGCCAGGCCGCGGGCGGTCAGGGTGGTGCCGTCGACCGGGTCCACGGCGATATCGACTTTGGGCTCGGTGCCGTCACCGATTTTTTCGCCGATATAGAGCATCGGCGCTTCGTCTTTTTCCCCTTCCCCGATGACTACGATGCCGTCCATGCGCACGAAGCCGAGCACGTTACGCATGGCGTTTACCGCCGCCTGGTCCACCAGTATTTTGTCGCCTTTGCCCAGGTGCTGCGCGGCGGCCATAGCGGCGGCCTCGGTAACGCGCACCAACTCCATGGCGATGTTCCGCTCGATGGGCTGACCGTTATTTTTCGTAGCCATATTATGTTAGTTTCCTCCCTGTTTTGATGGTTGGTCGGGGTGAGAGGATTCGAACCTCCGACCTTCCCGATTCAATCGGGACGCGCTGACCGACCACGCATTTGGCGCTTAATTTTCTTTTTCATTGGTCGGGGTGAGAGGATTCGAACCTCCGACCTTCCCGATTCAATCGGGACGCGCTGACCGACCACGCATTTGGCGCTTAATTTTCTTTTTCATTGGTCGGGGTGAGAGGATTCGAACCTCCGACCTCAGCGTCCCAAACGCTGCGCGCTAAACCAACTGCGCTACACCCCGATGGGGTAAGTAACAAGTATCAAGTGACAAGTATCAAACCCCGCCCTGTTTGTTAAGTATTTGTTAATAACAGTATAGTTTAGAGTCCAGACCGGCGCAATAGGTGGCAGCACCAGTACATAACAAAAGAGGGGCTTGGCGCCCCTCTCCGGTTTCCATTTTTATGGTAAAAACTAGTCCCGGCAATCGGGGCATTTATCATAATCGCTTAATGGCGTGCCTGATGTCTTGGCCACGTATTCAATCTGTTTTTCCGGCGCCCAGTACTGGCCGCAGACCGGGCATTTCCTCATCTTGAACTTGATGCTGTTATGCGGCCATTTGATGGTCCGGGTGCCCTTAACGTCCTCCATGGTGATGGCGCCGGTGGGGCAACTGAAAGAACAGGAGCCGCAGCCGATGCACGCCTCAGAAAAATCCTCGTTGAAGGGCGTGGTAAGCTCCCGATCCACCCCCCGCTTGGCCAGACTGATGGCGGCCACACCGACCACCTCGTCACAGGTACGGGCGCAGTTGGCGCAGAGAATGCACTTGTTGTTGCCCTCCTGCTCCACGAAGCGGGTCTTTTCCACGCCGGCCTTTTTGGCCAGGGAGATAATTTCTTCGGAGTCCGGGCAGCGGGCCAGCAAAAGCTCCAGCAGCATTTTGCGGATTTTACCGATGCGCTCAGTTTCCGTTTGAACGGCCAGCCCTTCTTCCACCAGATAAATGCAGGAAGTGACCAGGCGCTCCCGCCCTTTGGCGGTCTTGATTTCCACCAGGCACAGGCGGCAGGCGCCGTAAGGGGCCACGGCATCATTGGCGCAAAGGGTGGGGATATAGATGTTGTGGTCACGGGCGGCTTGCAGTACGGTAGCGCCCTCTTTGGCTTTAATCTGTCGTCCGTTAATCGTAATATTCAGCATTTCGTCTTATCCTTACTTTATTCGCCGAATTTGCAGACGCCGGCGGGGCATTTCTTGTTTTTAATGTGGGCTTCATATTCGTCCCGGAAATGCTTGATGGAGCTGATTACCGGGTTGGGGGCGGACTGTCCCAGCTGACAGAGCGCGGCGTCCACCAGGGTGGCGGAAATCTCTTCCAGCAGCGCGATATCGCCCTCTTTGCCCTGGCCGGAGGTGATGCGGTCCAGGATATATTTCATCTGGCGCAGACCTTCACGGCAGGGCAGGCACTTGCCGCAGGACTCGCCCTCCAGGAAGGTGACGTAATAGCGCGCCATTTCAACCATGCAGGTGTTGTCATCCATGACAATCATACCGCCGGAGCCCATCATCGAGCCGGCCTTGGTCAGCTCGTCGAAGTCCACGGGCAAATCCAGCAGGCTTTCCGGAATCATGCCGCCGGAGGGGCCGCCGGTCTGCACCGCCTTGAACTTGCGGCCTTTGGGAATGCCGCCGCCGATGTCATAGACGATGGTGCGGAGGGTGGTGCCCATGGGCACTTCCACCAGGCCGGTATTGCTGATATTGCCCACCAGGGCGAATATCTTGGTGCCTTTGCTGCCGGCGGTGCCGATTTTAGAGTACCAGTCCGCGCCTTTGTTGATAATCAGGGGCACGTTGGCCCACGTTTCCACGTTATTGAGGTTGCTCGGTTTGCCCCAGAGTCCTTGCTCCGAGGTGTGAATGTACTTGGCGCGGGGCTCGCCGACCTTGCCTTCCAGGGAGGCCATCAAAGCGGTGGACTCGCCGCAGACGAAGGCGCCGCCGCCGCGTTTTATCTTGATATGCAGGCTGTAGCCGGTGCCCATGATGTTATCGCCGAGGAGCCCGCAGGCTTCCGCCTGCTCGATGGCCAGGCGCATGTGGCGTACCGCCAGGGGGTATTCATTACGGATGTAAATAAAGCCTTCATGGCTGCCGATAGCGTAGGCCCCGATAATCATGCCTTCCAGCACGCTGTGAGGGTTGCCTTCCACCAGGCTGCGGTCCATGAAAGCGCCGGGGTCGCCTTCATCGGCGTTGCAGATAACGTATTTAACGTCCCCGTGAGCGTTGCGGGTGCTCTCCCACTTGCTGCCGGTGGGGAAGCCGGCGCCGCCGCGGCCTCTGAGGCCGGACTTCTTGACCTCTTCGATGACTTTTTCCGGGGCCATTTTCAGGGCTTTGGCCAGGGCGGTGTAGCCGCCGACCGCCAGATAATCCTCGATGGAGGTGGGGTCGATAAGGCCGTTGTTGCCGAAAACGAGGCGCTTTTGCAGCTTGTAGAAAGGCACCTCGTGCTCATGAGCGATTTTCTGATTGGTGGCGCGGTCGGTATAGAGCAGCCGCTCGATAACCTTGCCCTTGGCGATGGTCTCGGAGAATATCTCCGGGACATCCTTGACCCGGACGCGCTGGTAGAAGATATTTTCCGGTTTGATAACGACCAGGGGGCCGCGCTCACAAAAGCCGTGACAGCCGGATATGCGGATGCTGACCTTGCTTTCCAGCTTCTGCTTCTTCACTTCTTCCTGCAAGGCGGTGGTGACGGCCTGGCAGCCGTGAGCATGGCACCCCGTACCGTTGCAAACGGTAATCACGGCTTTATTTTTATCTATTTTGCCGACGATGCTTTTAATCAGGGTGTCGAGCTCACCCACGGTCTTTAATTTAGCCACTGGTGACTTCCTCCGCTAGTTAGTGATATTGGCTGAGTACGGGGCTTACTTTTTCCGGCGTCATCTCGCCGTGATAGTCATCTCCGATGATGACCATCGGACCAAGGGCGCAGGCACCCACGCAGTTGACGGTCTCCAGGGAAAATTTGAGGTCGGACGTAATACCGCCGGTCTTGATTCCCAGCTCTTTCTCAATCTGCGCCATGATCTTGTCCGCGCCGCGGACGTGGCAGGCCGTGCCCATGCAGACGCTGATAAGATTGCGCCCGCGCGGGGTAAGGCTGAAGGCCTTGAAGAAAGTGACCACGCTGTAAACGCGGCTCAAAGGCACGCCCAGACCGGCGCTTATTTCCGCCAGGGCTTCCTTGGGAAGATAGCCGATGGCCGCGTGGGTATCATGCAGGATATCTATCAGCGCCGATTTATCACGCTGGTAAGCATCCAGTATCTTGTTAACCCTGGGTTTTAGCTGCTTTACTGCCATGTTTCACATTCTCCAGTATTTTTCGATATTCCAACTCTACCCGCTGCTGTATCAGGGCGATAGTGTCTTCCGTCAGATGGCGGAACCGGCCCTGCCCTTTCAGGTAGTCCGTTACCGGCCGCAAAACGGGCATATCAACGCTCATTTTGTAAACGCCGTTCTCCACCTCAAAAAGCGGGAAAACACCGGTCTGCACGGCCAGGCGCGACTGGCGGTTGATGGTATCGGTGGGGCTGCGCCAGCCGGTGGGGCAAACGGAAAGGATGTGTACGTAGGCCGGGCCTTTGGTGGCTACCGCTTTGGCCACTTTCGCCATCAGGTCGAAGGGGTAGCCGTGGGTGGCGGTGGCAACGTAAGGGATGTTATGCGCCGCCGCGATGGCGGGCATATTTTTCTTCCAGCTGAACTGCCCGATGCTATTTTTACCGGCGGGAGAGGTGGTAGTGGAGGCGCCGAAAGGCGTGGAGGAAGAGCGCTGGACGCCGGTGTTCATGTAGGCTTCATTATCAAAGCAGATGTAGGTAAAATCGTGGCCGCGTTCCAGCGCGCCGGAAAGCGCCTGGAGGCCGATGTCCGAGGTGCCGCCGTCGCCGCCGATGGCGACTACTTTAGTGTTTTCCGGCAGCTGAGCGCCCTTGCGCCGCATGGCCTTGTAGGCGGCCTCGATGCCGGAAGCCACCGCCGCGGTGTTCTCGAACAGGGTGTGTATCCAGGGCAATTGCCAGCTGGTCAGCGGGAGCTGGGAGGAGAAGATTTCCGCGCAGCCGGTGGCGTTGACGACGATTACGTTGTTATCCAGGGCTTTAAACGCCTGGCGAATGGCCAGGGCTTCCCCGCAGCCGATGCAGGCGCGGTGCCCGGGCGCAAAGTTCTCCTCTTTTTTAACGAGCCGGGGAACATATATCGCGTATTTTTCCATTATTCCCTCACACCGTAGATTTCAAATTCGTTCCGGCTGCCTTTGGCCGCTATCTCCATGCCCTTTTTCACGATGTCCTTGTAGCCGTCTATGGTGGTATCGCGGCCGCCCAGGCTGATAATGTAGCTGACTACTTTGGGCTTTTTAGCCTGGTTATAGAGGGCGGATTTGACCTCCGAGGCTACCGGCCCGGCCGGCCCGCCGAAGGACATGGCGCGGTCGATGACGATAAGCACGTCCGCGTCCTTTACCGCCTCCCGCAGCTCCTCGAAGGGGAAGGGCCGCCATAAGCGCAGCCGTATCTGCCCCACGTCCAGCCCCGCCGCGCGCATCTCGTCGATAGCGACGGAAGCGGTCTCACCGGAGCTGCCCATGGTCATCAGCAGGACTTTAGCACCATCGCTGTGATACTTTTCCACGGGCATATATTTCCGGCCGAACGCTTTATCAAACTCGTCCCAGGCCTGGAGGATTACTTTTTTGGAGTTAACCAGATTGACCTGCTGCGCCCACTTGGTCTCCATGAAAATAGCCGGCGGGCCGAAATCGCCCATGGCTACCGGCCGGTCCGGGTTAAGGGGCAGGGGGAACCTGTTCTTGGGGAGGTATTTATCCACCTCTTCCTGGGTGGGAAAGATGATGGGTTCGATAACATGGGTAAGGTTAAAGCCGTCCAGGTGGACCATCACCGGCAACAGAACGCGCTGGTCTTCACCCACACGGAAAGCGATGATGGTGTTATCCAGCGCCTGCTGGCCGTTTTCCACCACTATTTGAATCCAGCCGGTGTCCCGGACAGACATCATATCAGAATGGTCGGCCCATATACTGAGGGGGGCGGATAAAGCGCGGTTGGCCACCGCCATGATAATTGGCAGGCGCATGGGCGCGGCCACATAGACTACCTCGTTCATCAGGGCCAGTCCCTGGCTGGCAGTGGCGGTAAAGGTGCGGGCGCCGGCCGCCGCCGAACCGAGACAGGCGCTCATGGCGGAATGCTCGGACTCCACGGGGACATATTCGGCGTCAAGCTCGCCGTTGGCAACCAACTCGGCCAGATGCTCCACGATGTGGGTCTGGGGGGTAATGGGGTAAGCCGCCACTACATCCGGATTACACATCTTGACGGCATCAGCCAGGGCGATGGAGACTTCAATACCGGTCTTAATGGTCATTACTCCACCTCCTCTATCATACTAATAACCCTGGGCCAGCATTCTTTGGCGCAGACGCCGCAGCCCTTGCAGTAATAAAGGTCGGCTTCAAAATAGCCTTCCTGGTTCTGCCCGATGCAGCCTTCCGGGCAGTAAAGAGCGCATAGTCCGCACTTGATGCACCTGGTGAAGTCGTAAGTGGGGCGTTGCGAGCGCCAGGTGCCGCTCTCGTACTCCCGGGCGCTGCCTGGCTCGGTCACGATGTTACCGATTTCCAGGTCTTTCCACGTCATTTCACTTTCGGATTTCGCCATCAATTACTCCTAAATCACTACTTGCTCGTAAGCGGTTTCCATTGCCTTGATATTGCGGTCACCCAGTTTGCCGAAACGCTTTTGCAGCGGGGCGTGAGTGGATTTTTGTTCCACGATGCCGGTCACTTTCAACACGGCGCCGAGCATAGTGGTGTTGACGATGTTTACGCCCAGCACCTCGCGGGCTATCTTGCCGGCGTTTACGGTGGCCACCGGGTGAGTTATGCCGAACTCGCTCTGGATTTCCGAGGCCGTTTTACGGGTATTGACGATTACCCAGCCGCCGTCTTTCAAGCCGGAGGTTACCTTGACCTTGGACAGCAGGCTCGGGTCCAGGACGACCACGCAGTCCGGCTGGGTGATATCCACCCTGATCCTGACCGGCGCCAGGCTGTCCACGCGGTTGAAGGCCTGTACCGGCGCCCCGCGGCGCTCCGGCCCGAAGCTGGGGAAAGCCTGGGCGTATTTACCCTCGCTGATAGCGGCCTGAGCCAGCATCTCCGCCGAGGTTACCGCGCCCTGTCCGCCGCGTCCGTGCCACCTGATTTCCATTAGGCTTTTCTCTTTAGTCATGTCAACTCCGCAAATAAATAATGCCCCTGGAGCGACTCGAACGCTCGCGGCCAGCTTCGGAGGCTGGTGCTCTATCCACCTGAGCTACAGGGGCCAATCACGTTAAAATAATACTATAAAACGGTCATTTCTGGCAACCCTGAGCGTAAGCTCAGGCGTAGCGGAAGTAAAGAAGCAGGTGACAGAACCCGATGACCAGCACCGTGAGCAAGGCCGCATATTTGGTGAACTTGCCCCAGCTGATGGGATAGCCCTCTTTTTCACAGATGGCGATGCCGACCACGTTAGCGGAAGCGCCGATGGGCGTGGCGTTGCCGCCGATATCCGCCCCGAGCGAAAGCGTCCAGGCCATGGCCGGCAGGTTGATGCCGGTCAATGAAAGGTCTCTTATCACCGGCACCATGGCGGCGGCAAACGGGATGTTATCCACGAAGGCGGAAAGGAAAGCGGAAAGCCAGAGTATCATGGCCATGGCCACCCCGGTATTGCCGTGAGAGATATTGCCGATGCCCTCCGATACTTTCTCCAGCACGCCGCTGACCTCCAGACCGCCCACGCAGAAAAACAGGCCGCTGAAAAACAACAGCGTATGCCAGTCTATACCCCGAAGAATTGCCCCGGCTTTTTTACCGGAGAGAGCCAGCGAGACAATGGCGCAGATAACCCCGATGGCCGCCACCGAAAGCCCGGTGTAAGCGTGCGTTATCAGCAATACTACTATAAGGGCGAATACCGCCAGCGCCAGCCGGAAAGCGCGCGGGTTGGTGATGGCGGAGCCGGGCGGGGGGCTTACTTTAGCGGCTTCCGCCGGGCTGGTCTCCTGCTTGAGCGTCTTGCGTAAAACCAGGAAAAAGAAGATGATGACCAGCACCATAGCCGCCCAGGCGATGACGCCGGTATTGGCAATAAAGTCCGTAAAGCTGAAGCCGAAGGCGGTGCCCACGATGATATTGGGCGGGTCGCCGCTAAGCGTGGCGCTGCCGCCGGTGTTGGCGGCAAAAATCTCGGCGATAATCATCGGCACGGGGTCGAACTTAAGCAGTCGCGCCAGCTCGATGGTAACCATGCTGAGAAACAGCATTACGGTGATGCTGCCGATGAACATCGAAAGAAATCCCGATAATATGATAAAAGAAATCAGGATGGGGATGACGCGGTAGCCGGTCAGGCGCGCCGTGTATAAACAGAGCCAGCGGAACAGCCCCGCCGTTTCCAGCCACCCCACGATTATCATCATGCAGCCGATAAAGATAATCGTCTGCCAGTTGAATCCCTGCGCCTCGACGGCGTTGGAGCCCGGCAGCCAGAAATTGGTATGGCCGAGGGCGGTCAAATTAAAATAGTCCCATAAAGAGCCCGGGGAATGCATGGTGCCCAGGAAAACCACCGCTATCATCAGGCCGGCCCCGGCCAGCACGGCGGTATGCCGCGGTATTTTGCCGCTGGCTATGGCCGCGAACATCAACACGAAGATAACGATGGCTAAAATCTGGCTGAGTGAAAACATGGCCTTTCCCTTAAAGATAAAACTCGTTCCATTTTAACAATATTGCCCACCGTATGACAATATCATTGACATTTTTACCCCGGGACAATTAAAGTAACTATAGCGGGGGCGGGACATTGTAATTCCTCCCCGCGATATTATATTCGTTAGCAGCGTATTTATTTATTCAGGAGCAAAGCCTTGTCTAAACTGAAAGCGGTGCTGCTGGTGGGCGGACTGGGGACGCGTTTAAAGCCCCTGACGGATTACATGCCCAAATCCATCGTGCCGCTATTGAACCGCCCGGTGCTGGAGCACACCCTGGCCTACCTCAAGCACTATGGCGTGGAGGATGTCATCCTGACGCTGAACTATCTGCCGGAGATGATACAGGCGTACTTCGGGGACGGGAAAAGGTGCGGGGTAAACCTCACCTATTGCATAGAGAAGGAGCCGCTGGGCACCGCCGGCGCGGTAAAAAACGCCGCCGCCTATCTGGACAGCAGCTTTTACGTCCTGAACGGCGATTTGTTCACGGACATGGACCTGCGGCATATGCTCGTCTTTCACCGGGCCAGGAAAGCCGCCGCCACCATATCGCTAACCTGGGTGGAGAATCCCAGCGCCTTCGGCGTGGTGGAAACGGACGCCGACCGCCGGGTGAAAGCGTTTATTGAAAAGCCGCCCCCGGGCACGGCCACCACCAACTGGATAAACGCCGGTACATATATTCTGGAACCGGAAGTACTGGAGCATATCCCGGACGGACAGCCCTACATGTTCGAAAGAGGGCTTTTCCCCGCCTTGCTGGATATGGGAAAGCCGGTGTACGGGTATGAATACCGGGGCTACTGGCTGGACATGGGGAGGCCGGAGACATACTTTTCCCTGAACATGGACCTGCTGAACCGGAAAATTAACAGCCCTTTGTTGCAGGAAATCAAGGACAATGGTATATATTATGGTAAAGACGTCACGGTCCACCCGGCGGCGGAGGTAAAAGGGCCGGTAGTTATCGGGGAAGGGAGCCGCATCGGGCGGGGGGTACGCATCACGGGGCCGGCGGTCATCGGGCGGGAATGCTGCCTGGAAGATGGCGTCAACCTGGAAAATGCGGTAATATGGGACAGGGTGAGTATCGGGGCGGGTTCCCGCTTGAGCCATTGCATTATCGGCAGCGACGCGGCTATTGGCCGGAACAGCAATATAGCCGATTGCGTCATGAACGCGGGACGGACCGTAACCTTGCCGGTGCCGGGCGCTAACGGGGCCTGAGCACGTTTTAGAAGGAGTTGTATGCCGGAAGAAACACTAAAAGGCAGCCACCACAAGGCAAAGAAACAGGAGACCGAGGAAGTAACTTTTAAGTGCGCCCGCTGCGAGACCCAGCAGCCGATTTCCAAGATGAAAATCATCGCCAGGTTCCGGCCGGTGATAGTAGTCTGCCACGAATGTGAGAAAGAACTACGCTAAAGCAGACATTACTTATGCTTATATAGTAAACGCGGGAGAAAGCTATGGCGGAAGAACTGGGAAAAATAGAAAAACCTCCGGTGGAAAATTTTAAAAATGGCCGCAAGCTGTTTTTCGTGCCGGCCCTGTACCAGGGCGAGGACTCGGAGACGGACTACGTCCAGAAATGCAATAAGTACTGGGAACAGGTGGCGCGGCAAATCAGCGAGCTTACCCTGAAACTGGGCGACGTAAACCGCGTTTACCACGAGATGATAGCGGCCTCCGGCGAAGAAGGCTGCAAGGCTATCGAGGAGCTGAATAAAGCCAGCTATGACATCGTGAAAGCCTGCCTGGACAAAAAAGCCCAGTTCGAAGCGTTGGAAGACGCGGACTTGCTGACGGAGTACATGGACTGGAGCCGGTGCCTGCTGATAGGCCTGCAAAGCCCTTCCGTTATCAATAAGGTATATGACGCCTACATCGAAGTGGGCAAAAAGAGAAACGAGTACATCGCCCGGAAAATAGATGAGACGCTGAAAGAGAATGAAATAGGTCTGGTGCTGCTGCGGGAAAACCACCAGGTGCAGTTCCCGGCGGACATACAGGTCTTTTACGTCGCCCCGCCCGCCCTGGACGAGATTAAGCGCTGGCTGAGAGAACGCCAGAGCAAACTATCCGAAGAAACACCTAAAGAGTAGCCAACCCTTCAGTGGGCATAAACTTTCCTGGTCTTATATTTTTTCATCGGAGGGGGAGGGATGGTCAGCTGCCGGGTATAGACCGCGCTGCACTGGAGACAGAAAACGTAGTCTCCTTCCGAGTCATGTTCCAGAAATAAATCACCGCCGCACCGTTTACACCCCTTAAACTTAATAATGTTCAACATGGCTCTTTACCTCGGGTTAATCAGATGCACCTTTTCAATTAATTCCATATATATAGATATTCAAAATAAACGTTTTAATTGTCAGTATTGTAGGTAATGAGCATCACGCCTGAATCACAAAACAGAATCATCCGGTCACAAAATAATCACATTGTCCCGGCACTCCAATAACGGGCCGGAAGCATTTTGACAATGCGCTTGGGAATGGTCTAAAATTTGTCCAATGATGAATTTGCTGATTAATAATTCTATTCAGGAGGAATGACATGGCGGGCAAATATGATAAATACGTCTCCCATCCACCTCATATAGAGATGCGCATGAAAGCGGATAAAAGCGTTATTTTCGACGGACTGTGGGTCAGCCGGGAAATGGTGCATTATGATTACTCTTTCGGCCACCAGTTCGTGAGAAAGCCCTTTAAAGGCGATAACCCCGCCCATACCCACAATTTCCAGGAATTTTTAGCCTGGTACAGCGGCAACCCGGATGACCCGGATGATTTCGGGGCGGAGGTGGTCTTTTACCTGGGTGAAGAGCTGGAAAAACACGTCTTCACCAAGCCCACGGTTATTTCCCTGCCGCCGGGACTGGTCCACTGCCCCATGGAGATAACCAGGGTGGACAGCCCAATTATTCAGATAGAAATGATGCTCGCGCCGGCGGACGGCTCCCCGCCCACCAGAGAGCCTTTCTTCCCCAAGGACAAGGGCTTCAAGCCGGAGCTGTTCATGGATGTTACCAATCATTCCATGAAAAAATAGAACGCGCGCTGAATCATCAACGAATAAAAGACAAGACCGGATAGAAAGAAACCCGCAGTCGTTTAAAAGGAGTATATCACCTAATATAAAAATATTATGTGAAAGAAGGAACAAATAATGCCATCTAGTGTACCAGCGAACTGGGCGCAAATGACGCCGGAAGAAAAACGCCAGTACCGGTTGAATGCCACCCTGGATACCTCCGGCATGAAATTCCCCAGCCCGGAAGCGGAAAAAGCTTTTAAAGCCCGGGCAAAGCGTATGGTGGACGTGTACAACGTAAGAGAACCGGACCGGGTCCCCGTGGTTCTGCCGGTAGGCAACCTGCCCCTCACCATGTTCGGCGTTAACGCCCGTACCGCCATGTATGACCCGGAAAAGGCCATCGAGGCTTCCGCCAAGTTCAACGCCAAGTACAGCGAGGAGCTGGAATACACCGCGATGCCCTGGGTCACACCGGGCAAGGTGCTGGAACTGCTGGATTATAGACTGTACGCCTGGCCGGGACACGGCATTTCTGAAAACGCCACCGGCTGGCAGTTCATTGAGGGAGAATACATGACGGTGGATGAGTATGACGACCTCATCCGCGACCCCTCCGATTTCTGGATCAGGACCTACCTGCCGCGCTGCTACGGCATCCTCGAACCGATGCGCCTGTTCCAGCCTTTCACCAACATCACCGAGAACGTGCATATCGGCCAATTTGCGCCTATCGCTTCACCGCCGGTACGGGCGATGCTGGAGAAAATGCTGGAGGTCAGCAAAGAATATGAGAAGTCACAGCAGATAATGATGAAAGCGATGGGACGGGGCGCGGCCGGGATAAGTATGGGAATGGGCGGGGTGACCTTCGCCAAAGCGCCGTTCGATACCCTGGGCGATACGCTGCGCGGCACCACCGGCATTATGAAAGACATGTTCCGCCGTCCGGACAAGCTGCTCAAAGCCCTGGACGTTATCGCCGACCTCACCATCAACACCGTATTGAAGTCGCCGGGCATCGAGCGTTCGCTGATAATCACCTACCCGCTGCATAAAGGCGCCGACGGCTGGATGTCCCAGAAGCAGTTCGATACATTCTACTGGCCGTCCCTGAAAAAGGTAATGAACGCCTTCATTAACGAGGGGCTTATCCAGAGCCTCTTCGCCGAGGGCAGCTTCAATACCCGCCTGCACTGCGTGGACGAGTTCCCCAAGGGCTCCGTGGTCTGGTACTTCGACCGCACGGATATGTTCGAGGCCAAGAAGGTGCTGGGAAAGAAATACTGCCTACAGGGCAATATACCGGCTTCTTTGATTGTCACCGGCGAGCCCAAGGACGTAAAAGAGTACTGCCGACGGCTTATCCAGGAAGTGGGCAAGGGCGGCGGTTTCGTTCTCTCCTCCGGCTCCTCCCCGGACAATCCCAAGCTGGAAAACATACGGGCCATCATGGAAGCCGTTAGGGAATACGGGTTTTATAAGAAATAGCTTCAACCAGCGATAATAGCGAGTATTCAGGCCGGTTGTCCGTAAACGATGACCGGCCTGACTTTTTAAGGCTTGCTTTATGATTTCACAAAATCAATCGCTTTGCCCGCGGGCGGCGCAGAAAAGCCTGACCGCCCGTGCGGCGGCGTCCCGTAAAAGAGCAGCGGCGTTCTTCATGGCATCGGCCCGCGCCATGCCCTCCGGCACCATGCTCAAGACGGTATCTATGCCGTGCTTATAGACCTCCCGGTAGCCCTGACCCATTTCACCGCAGATGGCAATGACCGGTTTGCCGGCGGCTTTAGCCCTTTTACCGATGCCCGCCACCGTCTTGCCGAAGGCCGTTTGAAAATCTATCCGGCCTTCCCCGGTCAATACGAGGTCAGTATCAGCCAGGTATTTATCAAACCCGATGCTCTCACACACCAGGTCCACGCCCGGCACTAACGCGGCCCCCAGGAAAGCCGTCAACCCGGCACCAAGGCCCCCGGCGGCCCCCGCGCCCGGCAGGTAAGCGATATCCAGTCCCAGGTCACGTTTTATCACTACGGCCAGATTGCGCAGGGCGGCATCCAGCTTTATTACCATGTCCGGCGTGGCACCCTTCTGCGGCCCGTACACGTAAGCGGCACCGTCCGGGCCGTACAGGGGATTGGTGACATCACAGGCGCAGAGAATCTCACAATCCTTAATCAGCGGGTGCCTATTCGTAATATCAATATGCTTTAAACGGGAAAGACCGGCGCCGCCGGGCGGTATCGGCTGATTTTTGGCATCAAGTAGTTTTATGCCCAGCGCCTGCGCCAGTCCCGCGCCGCCGTCCACGGTAGCGCTGTCACCCAGCCCGATGATTATCTTTTTACAGCCGGCCTCCAACGCCGCCAGGATAAGCTCGCCCGTGCCGTAGGTGCCGGCCTGCATGGGATTTAGCTTGTCTTCCGGCACCAGCGCCAGACCGGAAGCGGCCGCTACCTCAATTACCGCGCTCCGTTTGTCCCCCAGCCTGCCCCAGGCGGCGGTAATGCTGTTGCCCAGAGGGTCGTGGGCAGGGGCGGTTACGATTACGCCGCCGGTGGCCTGCACCAGCGCCCTGACCGTACCGGAGCCGCCGTCCGCGATGGGCAGCAGCACCGTTGCTATATTCTTGTTAAAATCCCGCACGCCTTGCGCCATGGCCGCGGCGGCTTCATGGGACTGGAGGCTGCCTTTGAAAGACTGCGGCGCGATTATTATCTTCATCTCACCCGCCGGAACGTATTTATTTACAAACCTTTTTATGTAGTATAATATGACAACATTTGAGGTTTGAGCAAGGAGAACACCGTCCATGACCCGTCAGGAAATCAGCCATGCCGTAGACAGACTCATCGCCGGGGCGGTGGATATGCACATCCACATCGGCCCCGAGTCCCGTTTACAGCGGCGGCAGGACTCTTTACAGCTGGCGCAGGCAGCCGAAGCCGCCGGCATGAGGGCCATCGTCCTGAAAAACCGCGAGTACGGCACGGCGGCTTTAGCCCGGCTGGCGCAGGGGCTGACGCCAAAGGTGGGGGTAATCGGCAGCTTCACCCTGGATAACGAGGCGGGCGGCCTGAACCCGGGGGCCGTACTGGCCTGGGCGCGGCTGGGCGCTAAAGTGGTCTGGATGCCGACGGCCACCGCCGCCAACTCCAAAGGTAAAGTGCTGCGTTCCCGCGGGCTCGACCTGCCGGGGGAGGGACAGACCATCCTGGATGCCCGCGGCCGACTGCTGCCGGAAGTGGTTGAAATTCTCCGTATTATTAAAGAGCATGATATCGTCCTAGGCACCGGGCACCTGGCGCCCCAAGAGGTTTTTATTCTGGTGACGGAAGCCCTGAAAGCCGGTATTAAAAAAGTAGTGGTTACGCACGTGTTGCAGGACCAGCTCATGGACGAAATACTGACCAACGAGGAGATAGCGCGCCTGGCGGAAATGGGCGCTTTTATCGAGTATTCCTACTGGACCTGTGAGAATAACATTCATAAAATATCCCCTAACGTTCTGGTAGACTCCATCAAGAGGGTCGGCGCGGCGCACTGCATCATGACCACGGACTTCGGGCAGATAGATAATCCCCCGGCCCCGGAAGGATTTAAATCTTTTATCCGGGCGATGCTGGAGGGAGGCATCCCGGCCAAAGACATTGAAATGATGGTCAAGACGAATCCGTCCCGGCTGCTGGGCCTGGACTGATGATATAAGATATTTTCCCAGATAAGAGGAAAGGAGACATATACCGTATGCAATTGACCCGGGATGAAGAAAAAATGCTCTCCGGCGGGTACGGCGCGGGCTACCAGAAAGCCATGGAAGTGCTGGTGAAGATGGGGGAGTTTTATGACGCCAAGCGCCTGATTCCCGTTAGCATGGCGTTCCTGACTATCGGCCCCAGCCCCAGGAAGCCGGGCAAAACCACCGAGTGGCTGAACTGGCTGGCCGACCACGGGGCCACGTTCAAGTGTCCCCTGTCCATGGCGCCCATAGAGTCGTCCAACTTTCTGGACTTCGAGCTGCATAAAAAATTCGGTGGCATATTTGCCATCGGCGGGAGCGGGCATCCCCGCAACCTGTTCTGCCAGCCGGTTTACGGGCAGCACCTGGTGGCCGACGGCACGGCTGTCACTCATTATGTAAACTCATATATCGGCGCCCGCGCCAATACGGAATGCTTTGTCGGGCAATACTCCGCCGCCATCGTCGGCAAGACGCCGGAATACGGCTTTCACCTGGCGGAAAACCGGGTGGGCAAGACTTTATTCAACATTAAAGTCAGGCTCAATGACGAGACGGACTGGAGCGCCCTGGGCTACTATATATCTAAAACGCTGGGCAAGCATTACTGGGACGTGCCGGTGCTGGACGGCGTTAACCCCGCCGATATCACCCACGATGCCCTGGTGGCTTTCTGTTCCTCCATTCCGGCTTACGGGGCCTGCGTGCACTCCCTGCTGGTAGGCGTTTCACCGGAAGCGCACACGCGGGAACAGGCTTTCGGCGGCGTCAAGCCATTGGAGACTTACGAGGTCGGGACTGATGAGCTTAAAGAAGTTTATGACGCGTTCTCCACTAAAAAGTCGCAGCCGGACATGGTATCCATCGGCGGCTTCGGCGTGAACGTTTCCATAGAAAACGTGTACAAGCTGGCCAAACTGCTCGACGGCAAGAAGGTATCGGATAAATTCCCCACCGTAGCCCTGATAGACGGGCCGGTCAGGACGGTAGCGGACCGGGTGGGGCTATCGGACACTATTAAAAAAGCCGGCGTGATGCTGGGCATGCAGGACTATCTGAAAGGCAGGAACGTGGACGCGGCGGATTTCACCAACAACCCGGTCATGGGCGCCAAGCGGCTGGGACTCAACACCCTGGTATTCTTCGACGCCAAGTCCTGCCACTACATCGGCAACCAGGACATCGAGCCGGTGCTGAAAAACCTGGAAGACTGCGTCAAGATTGCCTTGACCGGCAGGATGGAGGGAAAATAAATGGCCAAGATAGTGCTCAAGGGGCATAAGGGCATCGGCGGCACCGGTGAAGGCGAGGCGCTGGTCTGCCAGGAGCCGGTCAATCTGATGGCGGATACCGGCAACGTCTGGACCGACCCCGCGGACGCCACTTTTACCAATAAGGTGGCCACGCCGTCGGTTTACGGACAGAGCTTTAAGGACAAGGTGCTGGTGTTCCCTACCGGCAAGGGGGGAATTTTCAGCACCAATATCATGATGGACATGGCGGCGGCGGGCACCGCGCCTAAAGCAATCGTTAACGTGCGCGCCCACCCGGTATGGGCCGCCCTGGCCATAGAGCTTAATATCCCGCTGGTGGACAGGCTGGATAAAAACCCGTGTGAAGTTATCGCCACCGGGGACTGGGTGAAGGTGGATGGGGAAAAAGGGACGGTAGAGGTAACAAAAAAGAAATAGCAGCGGCAAGTTATTTATCAAAATAGCGTTGACAAGAGACGCCCCGATGCCCGGGGCGTCTTTCTTTTTCAGGGGCAGCCGCCGGAGAAAACGCATTGACGCTGTCAGGCAAATAAAGCATAATAATAAAGTCCGTTGTTCGTAGCCGGGAGAGGTGTCCGAGTGGTTGATGGTGCCGCTCTCGAAAAGCGGTTCCCGATTATATCGGGACGTGGGTTCGAATCCCACCCTCTCCGCCAGCCTGCGCAAAAGCTTCTGTGGGCAAGTCGGCTGGCAAGCCACTGAAATATAATGAATAACATCGCCTTTATCTACGTAACCGTCGGGCTTTGGGCCGCGATGTTCATCTTGTGGGTTATCAAAGCCGTAATCGATAGCCGGGCTAGATTGTTATCGGAAGCAGTCTCGCTGATTAAATTTTTCTCTTCCGTGGTTATCATTTATATTCCCCTGTTTATTGGTGGTTGGGTTCCCCGGGGAATTTATAAGGATAACGTCTGGACAAATATTCTCGGCGTTATTATGTGCACCGCGGGCATAATATTTTCCGCCTGGTCGAGGATTACCCTCGGGAAAAACTGGAGCGGGCGGGTAATGGTCCAGCAGGAACATGCTTTAGTCAAAACCGGGCCGTACGGTATTGTCAGACACCCGATGTACGCGGGCTTTTTATTTGCCTTGTTTGGAACGGCGCTGGTACTGGCGGATATATTCGGCTTTAGCTGGAGCGTATTATCCGCGTTTTTCATGGTCGTAAAGAGCCGGCAGGAAGATAAGCTACTGGCCAAAGAGTTTCCGGGTGATTTTTTGAAATACCGGCAGAAAGTTAAAATGCTGCTCCCGTTTGTTTACTAGTTGTTTTCAAATATGATTTAACATCACGCTGTATTTCCTGCGTTTTTCGGACTAAAACGGCCACCCTTTCGGAGCAAACCGGCCGGCCTTTCGGAGTAAAGTAGGCCACTCTTTCGGAGCAAATCGGCCACCCCCATCGGAACGGCGCTGGACAATAGCAATGG
>JBAZGT010000038.1 GCA_041652735.1 Dehalococcoidales bacterium
CTGGCGAAAGGATTATAATACTGTCAGGCCGCATAGCTCATTGGGCGGCTTGGCACCCCAGGATTTCATAGAACTAGCCGGAAGACGCTAAGATGCAGATGGCACTAAGAATGGGGTAAGGTCACGAACGCCCCAGCGCGCAGAGCGCGCCGATATCCAGGATAGCGCCGATGTCCGTCATGACGTCCAGGTCTTCCGGCTTGCCCCGGCCGCGGACAATGCGGTCGAGGATTTCGCTGAGCTTGCTTAATCCCTCGCGGCAGGGGACGCACTTGCCGCAGGACTCGCCCTTGAGGAACTCGATAAAGTAGCGGGCCACGTCCACCATGCAGGTGTCCTCGTCCATGACGATAATGCCGCCGGAGCCCATCATCGAGCCGAGCTTGGTCAGCTCGTCGAAGTCCACCGGCGTGTCCAGGTACTGCTCCGGGATACAGCCGCCGGACGGCCCGCCGGTCTGCACGGCTTTAAACTTTTTGCCTCCCGGTATCCCCCCGCCGATATCGTAAATCATCTCCCGCAAGGTAATGCCGAAGGGCACCTCCACCAGGCCGGAGTTGTTGATTTTGCCCACCAGGGAAAAGACCATGGTGCCCTTGCTGCCGGCGGTGCCTATTTTAGCGTACCAGTCCGCCCCGCGGTTGATAATCAGCGGCACGTTGGCCCAGGTCTTGACATTGTTCAGCAGGCTGGGCCGGTCCCAGAGCCCCTTTTCCGCCATGTGGGTGTACTTGGCCCTGGGTTCGCCGATTTTCCCCTCCAAAGAAGCTATCAGGGCGCTGGACTCGCCGCAGACAAAAGCCCCGCCCCCCTTGTTGATGGTGATATGGAAGCTGAAGCCGGAGCCCAGGATATCATCCCCGAGCAGCCCGTACTCCAGGGCCTGCTTGATGGCCTGGCGGGCGTGCTCCACCGCCAGGGGGTATTCATTGCGGACATAGATGTAGCCCTGGCTGGAGCCGATAGTGTAAGCCCCGATAATCATCCCCTCGATAACGCTGTGGGGATTACCCTCTAAAATACTGCGGTCCTGGTACGAGCCGGGGTCGCCTTCATCCGCGTTGCAGATAACGTACTTGATATCGCCTTCGGCGTCCATGCAGGACTGCCACTTACGCGCGGTAGGGAAGCCGCCGCCGCCCCGCCCGCGTAGGCCGGCGCGTTTGATTTCATCCAGGATTTGCGGCGGGGTCATGGTCAACAGCGCCTTGCCCAGGGCGGCGTACCCCCCGGCGGCGAGGTACTGGTCTATCTCCCGCGGGTCTATTTCCCCGTTGGCGCCCAGCAGCAGGCGGGTCTGTTTGTTATAAAAAGGAACATCCGTTTCACGGGTGATTTTTTTGCCGGTGGCGGGGTCAGTGTAAAGCAGCCGCTCCACCACTTTACCGGCGGCGATGGTCTCCGCGAGTATTTCCGGCACGTCTTCCGGTTTGACGTGCTGGTAGAAAATGCGCTCCGGGCCGATGACCACCACCGGGCCCCGCTCGCAGAAGCCGTGGCAGCCCGTCTCTTTAAAGTCCACTTTCACCTTGAGCCCGTTTTTGGCTATCTCTTCGCGGAAAGCTTTGACCACTGCCTCGGCGCCGGAGGCGCGGCAGCCGGTGCCGCCGCAAACGGCGATGTTGACGCGGCTTTTATCTTTAGCGGCCAGCAGCGCCCGGCGCAGTGTTTCCAGGTCCGCCGCGCTGTTGAGTTTTTTCTTTAGCAGGGTACTCTGTTTTTCCGGCATTTTAGCTCCCCCGCAGCTTATTTATACTTTTTCAGGATTTTATCCAGCTTGTCCGGGTTTACCTGGCTTTCGTACGTCCCGTCGATAACCACCACCGGGCCTAAAGCGCAGCAGCCCAGACAGTTGGCCGTCTCCAGGGTAAGCCGCTCGTCCGGCGTGGTCTCGCCCGGCTCGAGGCCGTAGTCCCGCGCCATCTTGTCCACCAGGCGCTGCCCGCCCTTGACGTGGCAGGCGGTGCCCAGGCAAACGGTAACGGTATGGCGTCCCCGCGGCTTGAGGCTGAAGGCGTGGAAGAAGGTAGCCACGCTGAAGACCTGGCTGAGCGGGATTTCCAGCGTCTGGCTGATTCTGATAAGCACGTCCTGGGGAAGGTAGTTGAACTCCGCCTGCACGTCCTGGAGCAGGGATATCAGCTCCTCTTTTTTATCCGCGTAGCTGCTGATGAGAGCGGCGATTTTACCGGCGTTGCCCTCGATGATATTACGGACGGCGGTGACATTCAAATCTTCATCCACGGGCGTACCTCCTCAAAGGCCTGGCTCTATAAAGCTTAAGCTTTACCACCGACCGCTGCCACCGTTATTACCCTTTTCGGGGTGGGGTAAAACACTTTTAGCTATAAGTGAAATATGCAAATACAAAAGCGTAAAATACTTGCAACTCTTAGGCATAATTCTTTATAATTAACCAGGACGCGCCTGGTTTTGATATCATAATGGCCGGAAGGCGGAATAAATATGGCGGACATAAGTATTATCCTTTGTGACGACCACCTGATAACGCGCCAGGGGGTGCGGCGGCTGCTGGAGGATGAAAAGGGGCTGGCTATCATCGGGGAGGCGGGGGACGGCGAGGAGGTAATAGCGCTGGCGGCCCTTTTGCAGCCGGATGTAATCGTCATGGACATTGCCATGCCGCGTCTGAACGGCATCGAGGCCACGCGGCAGATAAAGCTGGACTATCCCCACACCGCCGTGCTGATGCTCAGCGCTTATGACGACGACGAGTATATTTTCGCCTCGCTGAAAGCGGGGGCCTCCGGCTATCTTTTAAAAAGCGTGGACGGCGCCGCGCTGGTGCACGCCATCCGGTCCGTGCATAAAGGGGAGCCGGCTTTGGACCCCCAGATAGCCAAGAAAGTGGTGAACTACTTCCGTCTCCCGGAAAAAGCGCCGGGAATGGCCCAGGGTAAGGAGCAGCTCTCCGACCGCGAGATAAGCATTATCCGGCTGGCGGCCAGGGGCCTGTCTAATAAGGACATCGCTAAAAATCTTAACCTCAGCTACCGCACCATCGAGGGCCGCATGCGGGACATCTTTAACAAGCTGGACGTCAGCTCCCGCACGGAGGCGGTGCTCCACGGCCTGAAAATGGGCTGGTTCACCCTGGAGGAGCTGGTCTAGCGGGCGGCGGCGGCCACTTTTTCCGGTGCGGCGGCTTGTTTCTGCGCCACGCCGCGGGCGAACTACCTATCCTGTGACGGCCAGTGATAAATGTCATTGACGGTCAGCGCCGCCGACTCTATACTAAAATCAGAGGTGCGAACATGGAATCAAAAGACAATTGCGGCGTATGCGGTAAGCCGCTGGTGTACGGCACGGAAGAAGTATCCCGGCGCTGTGATTTTTGCGGCAACGAGTTCCCCGCCCTGATATATTGCCCGGAAGGCCATTACGTATGCGATGCCTGCCACAGCCGGGGCGCGCTGGATATTTTACGCGGGGTGCTGGCATCCACTAAAAGCACCGACCCCATAGAAATACTGGAAAAAGTGATGGCGCATCCATCCGTGCCGATGCACGGGCCGGAGCACCACGCCATGGTGCCCGCCATTATCGTGGCGGCGGTGAAAAACGCCGGTTACCCGGTGCCGGAAGGGGCGGTGGAAAAAGCGCTGGAGCGGGGCTCCAAGGTGCCGGGCGGATGGTGCGGCACTTACGGCGTCTGCGGCGGCGGCATAGGGGTGGGCACCGCCGTCAGCGTTATCACCGGGGCCACGCCGCTGACCGGCAAAACGCGGTCGCTGGCTAACGAGGCCACCGCTTTCACTTTAAATAGATTGCTGGACAACGGCCCGCGCTGCTGTAAAAGGGCCAGCCGCAAGGCGCTGGAGGCCGCGGTGGAGTTTTTAAAAACCAGGATGGGCATCAGCCTGCAAATAAACCAGGACATCAAGTGCCGCTATGTGGAGCGTAACCAGGAATGTATCCGCCGGGCCTGCCCTTATTACGAGGAAACAGCTAAAGCTTAAGCAAGTCCTCCCACGGGCCGTCCGGGTCCAGCGGGCCTACCGCCGCCAGGTGGAGTTTATCCCCGGTAAGCAGCCTGGCCGCCAGCTCTTGCATCTCCCCGGCGGTGATGGCTTCCACGATAGCGATTACCTCATCCACGGTCATGATTTTCCCGGTCAGGATTTCCTGGCTGCCCAGCCACCCCGCCACGCTGCGGCTGTCCTCCATGCGCAGCATGATGCGCCCCTTGAACAGCTCCTTGGCCTTGCTTATTTCCGCTTCCGGTATCGTTTCCTTGAGTCGGGCCAGCTCGGCGATAATGGCCTTTACCGCCACCGCCAGGTTCTTGTTGTCCACCCCGGCGGCTATGGCCATGGCGCCGGTGTCCAGGAAATGCTCGGCGTAGCTCTGGATGCTGTAAGCCAGCCCCAGCTTGTCGCGGATTTCTATGAAGAGTCGGCTGCTCATGCCCTCGCCCAGGATGATATTGAGCAGGTCCAGCTTAAAGCGGTCCGCGTGGACGAGGGACAGTCCCGGCAGGGCTAAACAGAGCTGCGTCTGTTCCGTTTCCTTTTTCTCGATGTTGACGCGGCGTCCGGTTTTGCTTTGGTAGGGTTGATACTTGGGCGGCCTGGGGCGGTTCTCCCAGCCCGCCGTGGCTTGAAGTACCGCCTCCAGGGTTTCCTGCGGGTCTATGCTCCCGGCGATGGACAGCACCGCGTTGGCCGGCTGGTATTGCCGGGAAAGGTAGTCCAGCATCATTTCGCGGCTGAGCGCCGTCACGGATTCCCGGCTGCCGGCGATGTCCCGTCCCAGGGGGTGCCCCGGCCACATCAGGTCGTCGATGAGCATGGAAACCCGCTGCGCCGGATAGTCCAGGGACATATTGATTTCCTCGATGATTACCTGCCGCTCCTTCTCTATTTCCGCGGGGTCGAATTTGGAGTGCAGCAGGATATCGGACATTACGTCCAGGGCGATGGCGAAGTGCGGCTGCGCCACCTTGCACCAGTAAACGGTCAGCTCCTTGTCCGTCCCGGCGTTAAGCATGCCCCCGACCCCCTCGATGGCCGTGGCGATTTCGGTGGAGGTGGGGTGCTTGTCCGCGCCCTTAAAACAGACATGCTCGATAAAATGGGAGATGCCGGCCTGTTTATCGCTTTCGTAGCGAGAGCCGGCGCCGATGAAGAAATTAATCGCCACCGAGCGGGTATGCGGCATGGCTTCGGTCAGCAGGCGCAGTCCGTTATCCAGCGTGAATTTTTCGTACAAGTTTATTCTCCTTTTAGTCCCTGAAAACCTCACCCTCTGACGCCTCCCGTTCGATGTGGGGAAGCAAGGCGGTGAGGCCTGTATCTATTCATTATAATACGCCCGGCGGCAAAAGGCTCAATCCAGCTCTCGTATCCGTTTGTTGGAGGCCAATAGTACCAGCGTAAATATCACCAGGACGATGGCCAGGCTGCCCACCGCCCAGGGCGCGCCGATGCCCTGGGCCAGCAGTCCGGCGAAGAATGCCCCGAGGCTGCTGAAGCCGAATCCCAGCATGAAAAAGCCCATTACCCGCCCGCGGTAAGCGGCCTCCGAGTAGTACTGTACCAGCGAGTTGCCCAGCGCCATCTGCACCGTGCTGCCCATGCCGATGAAGATGATTACAAACAGTGAGAGATACCACCACCGGGAGAAGGAAAAAACGATGAGCGCCACGCCCAGCAGCAGCACGGAGAAGAACAGCACCATGCCCCGCTTGCGGTTGGTCAGAGAAGCCAGGATGAGGGAGCCGACTATCGCCCCCACGCCGGAGACGGCTATCATCACGCCCAGGCTGGTGGCGCTCACTTTCAGGATTTTATCCGAGAACACCGGCAGGAGCTGGTTGTAGGGCGCGCCCAGTATCATGACCACGGCGGTGAACAGCAGCACCACCAGCAGGGTCTTTTCCGAGCGGATATAGCGCCAGCCTTCGATTATTGCTTTTAGCGAGTTGCCGCCCCCTTCGGTGATGCGGTGGGGGGAGGCCGGCACAAAGAGGAGAAACGCCCAGGACACAATGACCATGCCGGTCATGATGGCATAGACTACCCAGAAACCCACTACATCCACCAGTACCCCGGCCAGCGCCGGTGAAAGCACCCGGAAGACATTCATGCCCAGGTTGTTCAGGGAGATGGCGTTCATCAGGTGTTCCGGCGCCACTATTTCTGAAATAATGGCGGAGCGGGCCGGCATCATCACGCCCATCACGCCGCCCTGCAAAGCGCCGCTGACCACCAGCACCCACCAGGACTCCGGGTGCTCCGGCCCCAGGTAGCCGGTAAAAATCACGATGGTGATGCCCGCGGAAATCAGGATTGAGATAATCTGGCATATCTGGATGATGTTTTTCTTGGAGAACCGGTCCGCCAGCACGCCGCCGGGCAGTGTCAGCAATATCATGGGGACGGCGTTGGCCAGCGCCAGTATGCCCAGGATAGCCGCGGAATCGCTGATGCGGAAGACCAGCAGGTTGCGGGCGAATATCATCATGTTCATGGAGGACCAGTGGCCCGCCATAGAAAAGTAGTACATGCGGTAAACGGGGTTTTTAAAAGAGACAAAGGTCTTGGCAAAGCCAAAGGAAATAACTTTGCCGCCCGGCCCCTCGTTCAGCGGCTCCGGCGTTTCGCCCGTAAAACGGTTCTTGATATCACTCATAAAACTTTGAAAACAATGGCATGCGGCGGATTGGGATGCAAAACTCACCTATTGTACACAAAACCATAACATGGGGCAAGAAAGTTCACGTATGCGTTTTCCGACATTTATCAGCCGGCCGGAATTGGTGGACGAAATCATCCAGGTCACCGATGCCGACGCCGGGGCTACCGCCCGCCGTCTGGCCCGGGAAGAAGGCATCCTGGCCGGTATCTCTTCCGGCGCCGCTGTCTGGGCGGCTATCGAGGCGGCCAAGCGACCCGCAAACCGGGGCAAGCTCATCGTCGTTATTCTCCCGGATACCGGCGAGCGCTACCTGAGCACCTGGCTTTTCCATGAGGCCGCGCCGGCGGCATAACCTTTATTATTTCCCCGTACGTTGTCCGGAGAATATGGAACTGGTAAGATAGACAGGAGTCCTTCCGGGAGGCAGAACATGCCGGTACTTTCCAGTAAAGATATCCGCCGTTTGATTAAGCGGTCGCCCCCGCTCATCGAGGGGTGGCTGGACCTGGACGAACAGGTGCAGACCAACGGCTTCGACCTTACCCTGCGGGATATAGCTAAAGTGGCGTCCGGCGGGACCATCGCGGCGGCCAACAGCCAGAGGGTTTTATCCGCTTTAGCGCCGCTGCCCTTCGGGGATGGCGACTTTAGCGACCTCCCCGCCGGCATTTACGTGATTACCTATAATGAAATCGTCCACCTGCCCAAAAGCATCATGGCGCTGGGGCGGCCCCGCTCCAGCCTGCTGCGCTGCGGGGTCAACGTGGGCACGGCGGTGTGGGACGCCGGCTACGAGGGACGCTCGCAGTCGTTATTGATGGTGCTTAATCCGCAGGGCTTCCGGGTGCAGCAAAACGCCCGCCTCACCCAGCTGGTCTTCATGGACCTGACCGGGGAATCGGAGGGGTATAAGGGGATTTACCAGGGGGAGAATATCTAAAGAATTCGCCGTCCCGCCCCTTTTTCCCTCCCCGTGAGCAATTACCGCTCCTCGTATTTAGTGACCTGCCAGGCCTCCGGCGAGGCCTTGGAGGTGTCCACCGCCAGGTAAACCAGCTTGAGCGCCGGGTACCGCTTCTTAAGGTCGTCCAGGTCGATTGCTTCAAACCGGTCCTTGTTGCTCAGATAGGCTTCTTCCGTGACGGCGTTGGAGACGGAGGTGGCCTTGTCCCGCGCCAGGATGCGCGCCAGGCAGATGTCCTCCGGGCAGACCGTCTCCAGTATAATGAGGGCCGCCCCGTGCCCCGCGGCGATGCCCGCCGCCCGCCGCCTGAGCGACTGCGTGATGAAGGTAGCGTCCAGTATCACGTTTGGCTCCGCAGCCAGGGCCGCGTCCGCCTGCCGGAACATTTCATCATAGACCCGGGCGCGCTTGCTTTCATCCCCGGCGACTTCAGGGCTGAAGATGTCCTGGCCTTTTAGCACCTCCCGCCGGATAATGTCCGACTTTAACAGCGTGCCGCCCTTGACCTGGTGCGCCACTTCCGTCGTCCCGGTCTTGCCGGTGCCCGGCAGCCCGCAGGAGATAAGCAGAAAGCCGCCCTCTATTTTGCTTTTAATAAATTGCCTGAATGGCTCTTTCATGATTTTTAGCTATGTCATTCTGAGTGAAACGAAGAATCCCGGGGTGGGGAGGTGCTCTGTATGCTCTCTTCAAGACCTGGTAATCTACTAAATCTCCATCTCCAGCTCGATTTCGTCCCGGATAGGAATGCCGTCATCACCGATTTGCGGTATTTCCGGTTTTAGTTTACGTGATTTCTCGATGGCGTTGGGGTAAATGGCCGCCAGGCGGAATCCCCGCCGCTGCCAGAACCGCAGCGCCGCCGTGTTATCGTTGGTGGTTATCAGCCAGAGGCGTTTGCAGCCGGATGCCCCGGCCTTCTGTTTTACCGCGTTCACCAGCGCCGTGCCGATGCCCTTGCCCTCCGTCAGGCTGTTCATGGAGGTGATCTCACATTCCTTCCCCCCGATAGCGTAGGTCACCAGCCCGGCCAAATCGCCTTCATACACCGCCACGAACCCGTCCAGCTCGTCCGTACGGTGGACTTTGCCGCGTGTGACTATCACCGGGCCGGCCCACCACTCCTTAAGAATGCCGGCCACCCGCGCTTTGTCGGCTTTGCCTACCGGCCTTATCTGGAATAGCTCCATATCCGCACTCCTAGATGTACCCGCCGCCGGCCGGCGGCAGGTCCCTGTATTCCTCTTTAGGCTCGATGATTCTCTGTGAAAGATTGATAAGCTCTTTAACCAGCAGGGCTTTTTTCATCTCATCCCCCGGTATAGGATAAAGCCAGCGCAAAGTAGCTCCGCGCGTTAGCGGCTATTTGCTCCTTTTCCCCGGCGGAGATGTATTTATCATCGTACTGGAGACAGCCTATTTTCCCCCGCACGTAAGCCCGGTAGCATTTATAGAAATTGAGCAGCGTGAGTATCTCGCTGTCGCCGCTTTGCTCGATATAGGCTTTGATGAAGGCGTCGGAAAGCTCCCGCCGACCGTAATGGTCCAGGTCCATGGCCAGGAAAGCGATATCCGCCGCCACGTCCGTGTATCTCAGTCTGTCTATGAACTCGATGCAGTCGTAGATGCAGATGCCGTTGATGAAGCAGACATGGGCGGCATGGAGGTCGCCGTGGCAATCGCGCACTCTCCCCTCCGCCATGCGCTTGAGGAACAGGTCCCGGTTGTCTTTGATAAAGTCCCCGGTATAGGCTTTGATGCGGCGGAAGGTCTCCGGCACGATGATGCTCCCGAAGAACCGGTCCGTCTGGGTGAAGTTCTCCGAGGTGTTCTGTATCACCGCGTCCAGGCCGCCGATGCTGGCTATCTCCCGGCTCGTTGCGGCTGTACGGTGGAAATCGACCAGGACGGCCGCCACGCGCGCCACCATGGCCGGGGTGACCTTGTTCCGCCGGAGCAGGGAGTCCATCATGGCGTCCTGCGGCAGGCGGCGCATATGGACGGCGTATTCCTCCGCCTCCCCTTCTCCCCCCACCTTATAGCGCCCGTTTTCTTTAGTCACCGGCGTCACGCCCAGGTAGGTGTCCGTGCAGAGGCGGCGGTTAAGCTCTACCTCTTTGCGGCAAAGGGCCAGGCGTTTTTCCAGGGTGGTATAGTCCAGGAAGCCCATGTCCACCGGCTTCTTGATTTTATACACGAAGTCCCCGGCGAGAAAAACATAGGATATCTGGGTCTGTACCAGCTCCACCCGCGGCGGCGGCTCGGGGTAGACCTGGGGGTCGAGCAGGGCTTGAACAAGCTCCGGCAGCTCGGACATCTCGGCAGACTCCATTCCTGGATTTTACCCTATATAGCGGAGATTACGCCCCGGGGGTACTTGCGGAAGCTTTATCTGGCGGACTTGGCCTGTGCGCTTTGCTTTTCCTTGAGCAGTTTCTTGGCCTTAAGGTGCTTGCGCATGGCTACTCTTTTTGTTTTATTCATCATTATCACTATAGCTTAAATTAATGTTTACCGCCACTATCCCCCCCACCCATGCCGCGAAGCGGCCAAAAGAGCGGTCGTAGGTGCTTTCTATTTCCGGCGGGAAAGCGCAGGCGGGCAGCTCCTGCATTTCCAGGTGATAGGAAATACACTCGCAGCACTTGCCCTTGCGGGAGCAAGGCTCGTAGGTGCAGCTGCACCTGGCTTTATTGGCGTTAAGGTTACAGTCCATCTTGTTAAATCCTAAGCACTAAGCTCTAAATCCTAAACCCCTTCCCCTTTTCTCCCGTTTAGAGTTTAGATATCAGTATTAAGAGCTTCCCTAGAGGTACTTTTTCCTCATCTCGGCGGAAAGCCCGGTCAAAAGCTGGAGGGCTTTTTCCGCCCCCTCCTCGCTCAGAGACGCCAGCGAGCAGGCGGGCGTGAGCAAAGACTGCCGGAGGATGTCCTTGAACGAAAGCCCGTTGCGGGTGAAGGGGGCTATCGCCTCCCCCAGCCGGTCTTTCAGGCTGGCCACCGACTCTTTATTTACGGGGTCGGTATTATTGGGGATAATGCCCCAGGCCACGCACCCGCCCCGCGCGATGAAACTCTTGATTTCATCCGGGTAGAGGGCGAGCGACCCCGCGTAGCTGTAGGCATCGAAGTTGAGGATATCCAGCTTGGCTTTCAGCAGCACCGACCAGTCCGTATTGCCGCAGCAGTGGATGCCCTTCAGCCCCCCGATGCCGTCGAACACCTCGTCGAGCATTCCCGCTATCTTCTCCGGTCGGGAGAAAGCCCCCGCCGCCACCGATGACCCGTAGCTGGCCATGTACGGTTCGTCCAGGAAGATGATAGTCTTTTTAGACAGCTTGCGCAGCTCTTTTTCCTGCCAGGCCGCTTCGAGCTTGAGCATCTTGGGCACGGCATCCCCGAGGATTTCATGGTAGAGAATCGATTTTTTATTTTCGTCGGTGACGGTCAGGCCCCAGGATAAAGGCCCGGTGATATGCCCCTTGACCGCCCGCGCGTTCAGTCCGTCCTGCTCCAGGAAAGCGTAAAACCCCGCCGCGTAGTCCCGCCCCAGGGGGTATTTGACGGCGTCGTTTTCCAGGTAGGCCTGGTACAGCGTTTCCAGCTCTTTGGTGTAGTCTTTGCTCGTATCCACGTAGATGCGGCTGTTTTCCAGCACCAGGCCGGGGAAGCCATGGCTGTACTGCACGTACATGTTCTCCAGGAAAGAGCGGCGCGGCAGCTGCGGCCAGGCGGGGAGGTCTTTCAGGTAGCGGGCTATCAACGCGCACGCCTTTTTGGGGTCGGTATGGGGCATACTGCCGATGATGGTGGGTAAACAGCTAAATTCTGTGTTTGACATGGTTAAATTATACTATATTATACGGGATTATATTACACCCAGATTTCCCGTCCCACCACTGGATACCGTGTTAAACATGGAATGACAAACAGCAATTCTGTCATTCCCGCGCAGCCGTGCCCCGTATGACAATCGGGGGCGGGAATCCACCTGCGAGAGCCAATTATTGCCGGTACTAAAAGTGGATTCTGACCTCCGTCAGAATGACAGGCGTTAGTTGACGTATTTCCCGATGATTAGCTCCAGCTTTTGACGCTGCTGCGCCGGTATCGCCTCCGGGTGGGTGGTAATCGCCCCGGCCAGCGCGTTGGCGCAGGCGCAGGTACGCTTTGGGGGCACCCGCCCCGCCGCCAGCCCGATGGTCTTTTTGGCCAAATCTATGTTGTTGCGCATGATGGCCAGGACGGCCCCCACGGTCACGGCCTCGTTGGTCTCATGCCAGGAGTCGTAGTCCGTGATGCAGGCGATGGAAGCATAGCAGATTTCCGCCTCGCGCGCCAGCTTGGCTTCCGGCAGCACTGTCATGCCCAGCACGTCCGCTCCCCAGCTTTTATAGAGCCGGCTTTCGGCGCGGGTGGAAAAGGCGGGGCCTTCCATGGCGATGAACGTGCCGCCTTTGTGGACGATAGCCCCGGCCTCCATGGCCGACTGGTAGACGATATCGCTCAGCGCCGGGCAAAAGGGGTCGGCGAACGCTATGTGGGCCACGATGCCCCCGCTGAAAAAGGTATTTACCCGACCCCTCGTGCGGTCGATTATCTGGTCGGGGATGAGCAGGTGACCCGGCTTGAGGTCTTCCTTAAAGCTGCCGCAGGAGTTGGAGGATATGATGAACTCCACCCCCAGCTCTTTGAGGGCGTAAATGTTGGCGCGGGACGGCACCTCGGTAGGGGAGATGGTGTGGTGCCGGCCGTGGCGCGGCAGGAAAGCGATGCCGGTACCGCCCAGCCTCCCCAATATGATAGCGTCCGAAGGCGGGCCGAAAGGCGTCTCCGGACGGACCTCTTTAACGTCCGCCAGCCCGGCGATGTCATAAAGCCCTGTCCCGCCGATAACGCCGATATGGGCTTGAGGTTGTGAGGGCATTATTTAGCTCCATTTAGTTTTATATTATGCTTTTTCAATATTTGTTCCATTGGTATTCTGGGCTTGCGCGTTCTACGATTATCTTTAAGAATATTCACTATATTTTCTTTTATTTCTAGCCCTTCATCTGGGTCTTGATTACTAGTGTGATGATAAGGCATGGGAGACCTCCTTGAAATACTTATTTTATGTAATCAGGTTAGTCCTATTAGTATTTAAGGTTTTGTAGCATTTAGTATCTTGAATTCGCGTAATTCTCTGGATATATGTGTGAATACATTTTCAAGGTTATCTCTGTTGAAGGATTCCCACACTTTAGTCCTGATATTTGAAGGGAATTCAGTGGTTTCTTCTAAAAGATAAACAATTTTTTGTGGATGAGTTATTTGTGCGAGCCCGATTTCGTGAATAACGTTTTGTCTGGCATGTGGTTTACCATCAAATATATCGTCTCCAGTAGCTAGAATGATTACACAATCAGCTTGATCGAGATAGTACTCAACTTTACCATCCACAGTTTTATCAAGATTGGGTTGTTTGCTAACGATAATTGGTTCAATTCCAATAGCAAACAAAAAAGCTTCTAACTTTGAAAGAACTTCACTCTTTTTCCCGTGCGAAATAAATGCTTTAGGAGGAGCTGAATATAATTTAGCAGATTGTATTATTTTATTTCCTTTATTGTCTCTTTTTTCATTATCGATATCATCTTCTAATTTGCCTATTGCTACATTTATAATATCAATGCAAAAATCAAGAGCTTTTATAGATACAAAATCATATTGGATATCTAAGCCTTTAAGCCATAAATCTTTTAAATGAAATTCCCCTTTTTGAAATATTTGAGGTTCTTCTCTATCAACTAATTCATCAATGAGAGGTCTGTATTTCCCAATATCTCTAAGTAATTTTTTTCTTAAGTGCTCGATATAAACTACCTGTCTTCTGGGTAAATGTAATGCAATGATGGGAAGTCTTGAGTATCGGTAGTATTCTAGTTCATCTAAAAATGTTTCAAAACTAATAAGGATTTCTGGTTTAGTTGACAAAACCATACCGGCTCCCTAAAACTACCCATCAAATATTGGTATCTAAACTATACTCCAGCTTTACATATACCGCAACCCCTCCAAAATCTCCCTTACTCCCTCCTTTCCAAGGAGGGAAAGATTCACTCAAGCATTGATAAGGGGCTTGTCCGCCGGAGCTTTAGCGCAGGTGGGGATAAGAGGAAGAGGAGTCAGTACCCTCCTCCCCGGGATGGCCGGGCGTGAAAAAAAGACGCCATTATCCCCTTCTCTTTCCCCCCTCGCTCCTGTAAAATGTTACTGCTAGCCTGACCCCCGTTACCCGCCCCCTTCGCCCTGTTCTTGACATAAAACAAATAAATTTAACGGAACGAATCATAGCTGTATCAGGAAAAACGCCCGATGAATAACAAAACGAATCGTAGCTGAAATTATAAAACAACTCCCCCATCGAAGATTAAATCGACTTGAAAATAAAAAATTAAAAAAGGCCGTTTTTACAAAACGAATCAAAGATAAATAGCCCCCCTCCCCCCGGTATGACCGGGGAAAGGGGGCGGGGCCTGGTTATTGTCCCGATGCCTTATCTCTTATCCTGGGCTTTCTTCTCCGCCGCCAGCTTCTGGTGCAGGCTTTCATCGGCTTCCTGGAAGAGCTTGTCATGGTGGGCCTTGCCTTTGGTCATCAGGTCCGGGTACCACTCTATCTTGTTCAGTCCCTCGGTTATCTGGTTAATCCGGTCGAAGGGTATGGAAATAAGCACTGTGCCCGGCGGAAAGACCTGCTTGGCGCGCATCCCGTGGGACAGGTCCGTCATCACAAAGTTTACCTCCCCGCTGATGTAAGGGTAGGTAATCAGCCAGGAGCAGGCGATAACCGGCGTGCCCTTGCTGGTCCACATCTTGCCGGTGGCAAAGCACATCGCCCGGATAATGATTTCCAGCTGGATGGGATCGGCCGCCGCCACCAGCACGTCCGGGGTAAACGTCAGCTTGTCGATGGATGCGAAGGAGACATAGTTGACGCTGTTCTTCTCCAGCTTGGTGATTTCATAGTAGAGCCGCCGGTTGGCGCGCGCTTCCTCGAAGATATGCAGCGACTGACCGATATGCCCGCTCTCGAAAACGGGGTCGCCCTCCGCCATGCCCAGCAGAATGGGCTCGACGCAGGTAAAGTTGTCCAGCGCCGCGTAAAAGGGCTCCGCTTGCTGGGCTTCACGTATCATCTCACAGATGGAAAGATTTTTCTTGAGTTTGGGGATGCCCTCCGGCTTGAAGAGCAGGAACTTGACGGCCACGGGCTTTAGCTTGAAATTGAATTTCTCGAAGATAGACAAGTCCGGCAACGCTGAACTCATGTTAAACCTCCTGTCTTTTTAACGCACCTAAAGTATAGGGGAGATTGCATAACCGCGCAATACCCGGTAAAACGCCGTCTTTAGTTCAGGCGGCGCGGAAATTACTTAAGGTAATCAGCGGCTAAAAAATCGATGATTTTCGCGCAGCCTCCATCACGTACATAAGCAGCATGGTCGCTTATGTTCTCAAACCTGCGCCCGGCTATTTCGGCGCACTCGAACTTGAAGTCGGACACTTTAAGGAACTTGTTAATCATATCGCCGATTCTTGCATTGATGTCTTTATTGCCTTCTCCTTTTTTACGGGACTGCATAGCCAGCTTCCATACCGCGGCCCCAAGGGCGCCGCAGCCGTCCCCGCTTAAGCCGATGCCGCCTGCAAACCCCGCCGCCATTACCGTATGCATTTCCGATGCGCCCATCTTTTGCAGAAGCAGCGATACGCAGCTCACCGGTGGCGGAGGCACCTCGATATTGGTATCGGCAAGCGCGGCGTTGATTTCTTTTAAAGACATCCGGGCGCATCCGGGAGACATGCCGAAACAGCGTAACGGCCCTCCTTTGACTAAAAACTTAAGCATCTTTCCTGTATGGATTTTACCCTTCAGGTTCAAATCGCTTATCTCGAGACAATCGATATACTTATACTTGGCGCGGAAGGATTCCACGAGCCTTTGCGCTGCCACAATTGATACGGTTTCAGCTTTTGGGCCCGGACCATGAAGGTGGTACGCCTGTGCCCCGGCTGCCAGCGCCGCGCCCCAGAGCATGCCGCACTGGTAGCCGTAGTTCACTACCCCGCCCGCAAGGGGAGCGGCGGCATGTTCCTCAATTTCCATCGGGTTACCCGCAGCGTGATCAAGCACGCTCATTATCGTTTCCGATCACATCCCCTTCTTAAGGAATGTAACTATCGTTCCCAGCGATGATATCCCGGTTTTGGCCGTAGTCATAGTGCCTCCTTTGTTTCATTAATTCTTTTAATGATATGGCTGCCGCCGTTATTTGTCACCGGGGAAAAGGCGGGGGGAAATACTGGACGGTAGGACAGTATCCCGTGTCAGCCGGTTATACTTTCCGGTTTCTTTCCGACCGTGTTGACAATATAAGAGAGATTATACGGGCATGCAACCCTTTCTGGCAACCGGTACGCTTAATCATATAGAATAGAAATAACCCAGATTGCGAGAGGCCTTATGAAAAATGTAGCTATCACCGGGGTGTCCGGGTATCTCGGCACGCTGTTAGGTAAAAGAATCGCCCGGGAGGCGGAAGTCGAGCGCATCATCGGGGTTGACGTTAAAGAACCCTCTTTCACCTCGCCCAAACTGACCTTTATCCAGCATGACGTCAGCCAGCCCTTCGCGGATATCTTTACAGATAATAAGGTGGATACCGCCCTCCACCTGGCGTTTATCGTCCTGCCTATCCATAACGCCAAAAAGACGCCGCAAATCAATATCGGCGGGTCTAAAAATTTCCTGGATGCCTGTACCGCGGCCGGGGCAGGGCAGGTCTATTACATGGGGAGCAATACGGAGTACGGCGCTTTCAGGGACAACCCCGCCCTCTTCCTGGAAAATATGCCCCTCAATCCCAACCCGGACTACCCTTATGCCTGTGACAAGGCGCGGGTGGACCTGCTTTTCCAGGACTACGCCTCCAGGAACCCCGGCGTCTGTGTCACTATAGGGCGGACGGCCCCGGTGACCGGCCCCGGCGGCAACGCCTGCGGTCTTACCGCTTTGTTCCTGCCGGTGATGGTCAAGGCGGCGGGCAGCAATCCGCCCTGGCAGTTCATCCATGAGGACGACCTGGCGGAGCTGGTAGTCCGGCTGCTAAAGCAAAGAAAAAGCGGCATCTACAATCTTGCGGGTGACGGCGCCCTGGCCTACTGCGAGATGATTAAAAAGCTGGGCAGGCCGTGTATTTCACTCCCGGCGTGGGTGCTGTACCGGGGCATACAGATTAGCTGGCACCTGCGCTGGCAGGCGAGGACGCAGCCGGGCGGGCTGGCCATGCTGAAGTATCCCATCGCCTTGAGCAATGCCAAGGTCAAACAGGCTACCGGCTACCTGCCGCGCCATACCGGCCCGCAAGCCTTTGAAGCTTTTATCCAATCATTGAGGAAAAAGTAAGGGGCAGGTCTTGAACTGCACCCCTAAAGTTGGACAGTATGATATGCTGGAAATAACTTTAGGGGTGTATTTTTATGCCAAAAGGGAAACCGTATACCGGGAAGTTTAAACAAACGGTAGTAGAAGACATCAGGAAGA
>JBAZGT010000039.1 GCA_041652735.1 Dehalococcoidales bacterium
CAAATTACAGACACAGTCTGGGAAGTCTGGTTCAGTTTCTTAAAGCTTGGTTTACTAGATGAAACCAAAGGAAAAGTGTTACCTATGTCCCCGGTCTAAAGTGTAACCTATGTCCCAGTTTGCACAGAGGAAAAGGTAAGGTAAACCGCTTTGGTCCTGCTGTCATTCCAGCGAAGCCGCGCCCCGTATGACAATCGGGGGCTGGAATCCACTGTACGTTTGAGGCATTTTCAGGGTAACTCGTCCCCCTTTCGTAAAGGGGGATTAAGGGGGTTTTTACCCTTGCCCTCATGTCGGGGTAACTCGTCCCCCTTTCGTAAAGGGGGATTAAGGGGGTTTTTGACTCCCCCCCATGACAAAACCCTCTGGCTATAATAGAACGCCCGTGCTATTATTTGCTTGGTACGGCCTGAAACTATGAAAAATAAACCAAAACGTCCCAGGGGCGGTCAGAAAGGCAACCAGAATGCCCGCAAACACGGCTTTTATTCTGCAAATTTGCTGCCCCGGGAAATATGTGATTTCTGGAACATCGTTAACCTCGGCGGCGCCGCGCCGGAGCTGGCTGTCCTCCGCCTGAAGCTGACCTCCGCCCTGAACTATGACCCCGGCAACCGCCGTGTGCTGGGAGAAGCCTCCCGGCTGCTGGTCAAGTGGTATCGTTCCAGATACCATTTGGATAGGAAGGATAATGCTGAACTCAAGAAATTCGTCCGTAATATTCTTCTCACCGCCGGTGTCGCCCCCGGCTCATTTTTACGGGACGAATCATAGCTGAAACCGTAAAACAATGTCTGTTTTAACAAAACGAATTGAAGCTGAAAAATGGAAACAAAAGGCATATCAGCTATAAAATAAAAAAAGTAAAAAAGGCCCTTTTTACAAAACGAATTGAAGCCTATTATCCCAAAAGTAAGGGGGAGGGTTTTTTACCTTCCCTCCCCCGCTGCTAACTGGTCGCTGGCGGCCATACTTGTCTATGGCCAGAGTACTTTAGCCACGTCCTCCAGGCCGAGGTCCACCAGCGCTTCCTTGCTCGGTTTGCCCGTTTCCGGGTCCCAGCCCACGGCCTCGTAGTATTCCGTGGATAGCTGGCTTTCGTCCAGGGTGGCCCCGGCGCGGGGTCCCACCTTCTTGGCCGGTTTGCCCAGCATGCGCTCGTGGTGCTTCCAGGGGGTGCTGATGCCCTCCCGCGCGTTGAAAGCCTGCCGCATCGTGTCGATGCGCGTGCCCGTCTTGTCCAGCTCTTCCTTGGTGAAATCCCAGCCGGTGATGACCTTCAGGGCTTCGATCATCTCGTCGATGTGGTTGTAGGCGTCGCTGATGACAATCATGCACAGTCCGGCGGCATTGTAGACCTGGGTCATGGCCGCGCCTATCTTGTGCGCGTAGCCCCGCCCCTTCAGGCTGCCGCGGTCGTACTCCGGCATGGCGCCGGCCGGCAGCGGGCCTTCGCCGCCCTGGGTGTGGCGGCCGGGGGTGGGTTCCGCCCCGTAGCCGATGGCGAAGTTCAGTCCGCCGCGCGAGTCATGGGCCGGGTATTCCTGCCCGCCCACGTGGATGGCGTATTTCCCCGAGCCTTTGCCGACCCTCTCCGCGGCTCTCTTGACGCCGTCGGCGATGATGTCCCCGAAGCCCTCGCGTTTGGCCATCATTTCCGTCATCTGGACGATAGCCTTGGGGTCGCCCCACTTCATCTCGATGCCGGTGTCCTTCTTGGTGATAATGCCCTTTTCATAGCATTCCAGCGTGAAAGCGATGGCCGCCCCGGCGGAAATGGTGTCCAGCCCGTAGCGGTTGCAGATATCGTTGGCCTTGATGACCGATTCCAGATTGTCGTTAAGGAGATTGGAGCCGAACATCGCCAGCGTCTCGTATTCCGGCTTATGGGCGTGCTCATCGTACTTGAACTCGCCGTCGGAGGCCTTCATGATGCCGCCGCAGCCTACCGGACAGTGCCAGCACCCGTATTTTCTCTGCTGCTGCTCTTTGACCGGCTCCGCGCCCAGGTCTTTGAACTTGGGGAAGTCGATAATCGCCACCCCCGCCCAGTTCTTGGTGGGAGCGTCGTCTGATTCGCAGCACATGTTGAAAAGCGCCGCCGTGCCGAAGTCGCCCATGAAGGCCGAGCGCGGGTTTTTCTTGGCCAGGTGCCGCCGGCGCATTTCCTTGGAGGCCGCTTCATCGGCCACCGGCACTTTCATATTCCCCTTGACGGCGATGGCCTTGAGCTTTTTCGAGCCCATGACCGCGCCGAGACCGGAGCGGCCGGCCGCCCGGCCCTTGTTGTTCATGACCGCGGCGATGCGGCACATCTTCTCACCGGAAGGGCCGATACAGGCCACCTCCAGCTCTTTGCCGTGCTCCGCCCGCAGCATGTCCTGCGTCTCGAAGCTGTCCTTGCCCCAGAGATTAGCGGCGTCTTTCAGCTCCGCCTTGCCGTTATCGATTAATAAATACACCGGCTTGGCTGAGATGCCGGTAAAGAAGACGGCGTCATACCCGGCGAATTTCAGGTAAGGCCCTACGTTGCCGCCGGAGTTGGCGTCGCCCCAGCCGCCGGTCAGCGGTGATTTCCCCACCATAACGTAGCGGGAGCCGCCCATGGCGTCCGTGCCGGTCAGTACCCCGGTGACGATGCCCAGGATGGCCTCCGGGCCCAGCGGGTCCACGCCGGCTTTCTGTTTATTGAACAGTATCCGGGCGCCCAGCCCGTAGCCGCCCAGGAAGTCCCGCCCCATCTTTTCATCCAGCGGTTCTTCTTTTATCTGCTTTTTGGTGAGGTCCACCCATAGTATCTTGCCCATGAAACCGTGTGCCATGTATTCCTCCTATTTTCCGGTTGACCCGATAAGGTCTCCAAATAAAGCTTACACGGCGTTTTTGTCATTTGTCAAACATCATATTTTTGAACGTAAGCCGAATGTAACTTGTACTAGTTGTATTAGAACTAATATTCCATCAAATACGGCACATTGTTGACATCCGTACAAAAAGGATACTAACATACTTGCAAAGGCTTAAGGAGGTTGACATGTCCCCCGTGCTTAAAGATAAAGTAGCTATCATCACCGGGGCCGGCCGCGGCCTGGGCAAAGAGTTCGCCCTAAGGTTCGCCGCGGAAGGCGCCAGACTGCTCCTGCCGGATATCAGCCTGGAGCGGGCGCAGCACACGGCCGGGGAAATCAAGGCCAAAGGCGGCGAGGCGCACGCCATGCTCACGGATATTTCCGATGAAAAAGCCACGCGGCAGATGGCGGCGGAGGTCATGCGCGTTTACGGCAAGGCGGACATCCTGCTGAATAACGCCGCTTTATACTACGGCGTGGCCCGGCGCGACTGGGACGCGTGGACGGTGGAGGACTGGGACCGCATGTTCGCCATTAACGTGCGCGGCACCTATCTCTGCTGCAAGGCGGTGGCCCCGCTGATGGTGAAAGCCGGCAAAGGCAAAATCATCAATATAGCATCCGATGTCTTTAAAGTTTCCGGCGCCCACCAGCTGATGGCCTACGCCTGCTCCAAGTCCGCCGTCTATACGCTTACCCAGTGCCTGGCGCGGGCTTTGGGGCCCTCCGGCATCAACGTCAACAGCATCGCGCCCGGCTTTACCGCTACCGAGGCTTCACTTTCCCAGGACCCCGGGGGGGCGGCCTTCGACGCTACGGTTGACGCCCAGTGCCTGAAGCGCCGTGAAGAGCCGGCCGATTTGCCCGGCACGGCGGTATTCCTGGCTTCCGCCGATTCCGATTTTATTACCGGACAGTATATTGTGGTGAACGGCGGCAGCGTGCTGGTGTAAAAAAAGCGGGATATTATTCCGATGAAACGGCGACGGGGCGGCGCGGGAACTGCCGCCCCGTTTGATTATCTTTATTCCACGTAAACCTTGACCTTTTCCCCGTTCTTCCCCTCGATGTCCACTTCCATGTCCCCCAGCGACTCTATCAGCTCCTCGATATCCTCGTTCTTGATGCTATCGATATCGAAGTCGATGCCTTTTTCATGCAGGGCGCCGTTGATTTTGTCCTTGGCCTCCGGCGGTATCAGGGACTTCATCTTGATGCCGGCGCGGATTAAGGACATGGGCACGCGCACGTTGACTTTATCCGCGTGGCGGCGGCCGCAAGCGTCCTCGACTTCATCCCCCTCGCGCGGGGTGATGCTCACCCGCAGGTATTTGGCCTTGGTTTTTACTTTCATCCCCGGGCCGCCGTCCTCGTGGCCCCGGTTATCGTGCCCGGAGTTATTCGTCCCGTTGCCGTCGTCGTTCAAAGCGTTGAGCAGCCGGTAGGCTTCATCGGCGCTGATTTTGTTCTGGGCCAGCATTTCCAGTATTTTCTTCTTGGTGTCAGACATTTTATTTCCCTCCCTTTTTTAGATAACGGATACCCTCACGTATCCTTCCCGGTTCTTGATATCCACGTCCAGCCCGCGTAAATTCCACAATGATACGAAGGCCGCTTTGAGCGAACGCCAGGCCCATTTACCCCAGCCGCTGGGCCACGTTATCAGCAGGCCGATAAGGATTAGCGGGGACAGGGCCAGCAGGACCACCAGCAGCACCGGGAAAAGCAGGAAAAGCGGCAGCCATAGTCCGAAGTTGGTATCCTTGTTCTTTATCCTGACATGCATCAGCAGTGGCGGACGGTTCATTTCGATAACCTCCTTATCGCTTCTTCCGCGGTGATATCGCCCTGCTCCAGCTCCGAGAGCACCTCTTCTGTCGGCGATATTTTCTCAATCTGGACGAACTCCAGCTGTTTGGCGATTTTATTGATGCGGTTCTTCACCGTGGGGTAACTTATGCCGAACATCTGCTCCATCTCTTTGATGGAACCGCTGCATTTTACAAAAGCCATGACGAAGACCTGGTCGTCCGGGGGGAGGTTAGCCAGGGGCGGTAAAGAAAAACTCCCCTCGATGGCGATATCGCTATCATTAAGCCGGACGCGCTCTACCGTTACCGGCTTGCCCTGGGTCATCCTGGTCAGTTCATTCCATTCCTTCGCCATCACCGCCGACCTTTCTCAAAATTGATTTTCTTAATATATTATAGTGTCGACTATTCATTTTGTCAATATCTATTTTTAATTTTATTAATATTTCCTTTGATATATATTAATTTTATTAAGTATTTCCCTGATTGGCATGCCCGGCCGCCTGTCACACCCCGATGGTTAACCGTACATAGTCGACGTTCCACTCTGCCGGTGGACGCACCTGCGCAATTACGCTATAATCTAGCGAGGATTTTAACCTATGCCTGTAATCTGTATCGCCAATCAGAAAGGCGGCGTGGGCAAGACCACTACCGCCGCCGCTTTAGCCGAAGGCCTGGCCGAGCATAACAAGCGCGTGCTCCTCATCGACTGGGACCCGCAGGCCAGCCTGACCATCAGCTTCGGGGTGAACCCGGAAAGCCTCACCCTGACCAGCTATGACGTGGTCACCAGCGTCATCCGCAAGGACAACCGCTATTCCCTGCGGGACGTAGCCATAAAAACGGGGAACGGCAACATCGACCTGGTGCCGGCCAACGTTGAGCTTTCCCAGTCGCAGCTCGACCTTGTGAACGTGCCGGTGCGGGAAATGGTGCTCAAGGACATGCTCCGTGCCATACGCAAGGACTACGACTTTGTCCTGCTGGACTGCCTGCCCAGCCTGGGGCTGCTGACCATCAACGCCCTGTGCGCCTCGGACAGCGTCTTGATTCCTTTGCAGGCGGACTTTCTGGCCATGAAGGGGCTGGCGATGCTTTTAAATACCATCATCCGCGTACAGGAAAGGATAAATCCCTCCCTGGAGATACTGGGGATACTTTTCACCATGACCAACCCCCGCACCCTGCACAGCCGTGAAGTCATCGAGGTGACGAAGCGGGCTTTCGGCAGCAGGATAAGGGTGTTCGAGACGGCCATACCCGTCAGCGTCCGTTTTAAAGAGGCCCCGGCCGCCGGGATGACCATACTGAAATACGCCCCTACTTCCGAAGGAGCGGAAGCTTACAGATTACTGGCTAAAGAGGTGCTGCATGAAAAGAGTTAAAATCACCGAGGACATCGCTTACCCCAAAACTTCCGCCCTCGACCGCTTTACCGGCGGCGACCGCCCCGCGGCAGCCCCGGAGGCAAAACCGCCCGGACCCGCCGTGCCCGTACCGGCATCCCGCGCGTCCATGATAAAACTTTCCGTCTTCCTCAACCGCGATGAGGACGCCTATCTGGAGTCGCTGGCATCCACGGCCAAGTTCAGCGGGGGGAAAAAGCTGAGCAAGACCCGGCTGATAGAGGCGATGGTGCGGGCCTTCCGCAAGACCGAGCTGGATGTGCGCGGCGTCAAGGACGACCAGGAGCTGTTAAACCGGGTAGCCGCGCAGCTGAAGAAGTAAATTTCAAAAACCCTCTCGCTCCCCCTTTACCAAAGGGGGACGATGGAGAACTTACCGGGAATATAAACGGTTGTCATTCCGGCACGTTCGCTTCGCTCAGCATAAACTCCAGCCGGAATCCAGAGGGGGAAAAGGGGCGGGGCGCTGTTACTTCAATCCTTCTCCGTTGTCATTCCGGCGCAGGCCGGAATCCAGGTACTACTGAAGTGTATTATGTTTATATTCTGGCAAGCCAACGCAACGGGACACTTTACATAGGCGTCACCAACGACCTTATCAGGCGTGTTTATGAACATAAACAGGGCTTAATCAAAGGATTTACCCGAAAGTACCGCGTTCACACCCTGGTTCATTTTGAACAGTGTGAAAACATTGAAGCGGCAATCAGTCGTGAAAAGCAGCTCAAGTCCTGGCAAAGGAAATGGAAGCTGGAGCTGATTGAGAAAGCCAATCCTCTCTGGGAAGACATTTATCCACAAATTCTTTGAACCTGGATCCCGATTTTCATCGGGATGACAAGATATTGTAAAGCTTAATCATTGTCATTCCGGCACGTTCGCTTCGCTCAGTATAAACTCCAGCCGGAATCCAGAGGGGGGATAAGGCAGCGGGGACTACATCATCCAGGACTTTATTTCAGGCCGCCTGCCCCACCGGGTATAGAGTTACTGCCGGAAAGGGCGCGGGGGGCTTTATTTTTGATTCTGGGCGTTCCGGGAAGGGTCTGACCAGGGGTTCCGGCCACACTTTAGTCCTTAGCGCCTTGATGGGGAGGGGATGGGCATAGCGGAACCGGGCCATCAGCTCATTGTGGGTCAGGGAAGCCGTCACCGGCGCCGCGACAGGCCGGGTTAAAGCCGTACAGGGCTTTTCCGCCGGGCGGACGTAGCAGAATATCCGGGCCATCTCCAGGTAATCAAGGTCGAACTCCGGGCGGTCGCCATCGAATTGGTCATTTAATACCCGGATATCATCCATCTCCGAGGCGCGGTAGAGCTGCCAGCCCGGCACCGCGCCCAGCTCGCTGAAGCCCGCCGTCTGGTAGCAGATGAGCGACTCGTTGTCAGCTTCGCCTTTGAGGGTGATGCCCAGGCAGTAAGGCTCCGCCGTGCGGGAACCGCCGCGGTAAAAGAACTCGATTTTGCGGAGCTGCCTTATGGCCGCGCAGACGGTCCGGCGCCGCAGGTCCCGCGCCGCGGGGAAACCCAATATGTGCCAGATGCTCATGCCGGCCTCCGGTTTCTCACCACCCAACTCTAGGCAAAGACGGGCATTTTGTCAACCGTGACGGGCGGTTATCAATGACGCTTTGTTTATTTGTTTTTTTTATTTTTTTCCTTCTTTTACGAGTGAGCCGAACGCGGGAATTGTTTTTTTGTTTATGTCAATTCAGCTTCAAAATCCGGGCATTTGTTTTTTTGTTTATGTTAAGCGGGGTAAGGGAGAGTTTATAGTAAACAGTTTATAGTAAACAGTTTACAGTTATCAGTATAGAGGGGTGAACGGGGAAAAGGAAGGGGAAGATGACGCGGAGGAGAGGAGGTAATTAGTAATTTGTAGTTAGTAATTAGGAGATTGAGGGGATGGGTGGCTGGCCTTTTCTTCCGGCTCCCTCTCCGCTGGCAGAGAGGGAGCGATTGATTGTTGAGATTTGGGGATAGTGTTATTAAGACCGGGGATGACGGTGAGTTTATAAATGAGTGAGATTGCTTCGTCGCTGCGCTCCTCGCAATGACAAGTCAAGGAGCGGATTCCCGTTTGCGCTGGACCCTTCGACAGGTCCCGATTCCTGCGTCATGTCCCGATTCCCTATGGTCATGCGGGACACCGGATGAGGTACGAATCGGTGCGGGATGGCGACAAAGTCGCTCACTCAGGGTGAGCGGGGGGATAAGGGGGTGTCATGCCACTTTGATGCGGCCCCGGTTAGCTGTCACGCGGCCGATGATGGCCGCTTCTTTCACGCCCTGGGCGTGCAGTTTTTTTAACAGTTTTGATGCCTTGGCCGCCGGCACGGCGATGAGCAGGCCGCCGGAGGTCTGGGGGTCATAGAGGATGTCCTGGAGAATCTGGGGCACGTCCGCGCCCATATCCACCATGTGCTGGCGGTACTCCCGGTTGCGGCCGGTGCCGCCGGGCACCATGCCCATCGCGGCATAATCTTTAGCCTCCGGGAAGACCGGCACGGCGGCGGCATCTATTTCCAGTCCGATGTCCGCGCCCTCCAGCATCTCGCCGGCATGGCCCAGCAGCCCGAAGCCGGTAATGTCCTTGCAGGCGTGGACGCCCACCTCCTGCATGATTTCAGAGGCGGCGCGGTTGAGGGCAGCCATGGAGTCGGTCACGCGGGCGATAGCGGCCGCGCTGGCGAAGTCGCCCTTGATGGCGGTGCTGATGATGCCGGTGCCCAGCGGCTTGGTGAGAATGAGCTTATCGCCGGCTTGGGCGGTGCCGTTATGCACCACTTTATCCGGGTGGATGGTGCCGGTCACGGCCAGCCCGTACTTCAGCTCGGGGTCGTCCACGGTATGGCCGCCCAGCAGGATTACCCCGGCCTGGTGCATCTGGTCGAGGCCGCCCCGCAGCACCTCCCGCAAGATGGCGAAGTCCATAGTATCTTTAGGGAAGCAGACGACGTTCAGCGCCGTGATGGGCTTGCCGCCCATGGCATAGACATCACTCAGGGAATTGGCCACGGCGATGCGCCCGAAGTCGTAGGGGTCATCGACAATCGGCGTAAAGAAGTCCACCGTCTGCACGATAGCGAGGTCGGGGGTAAGTTTATAGACGCCGGCGTCCTCCGCCCGCTCCATGCCCGCGATGAGATTGGGGTCGGACTGAAAAGGCAGCCCGGCGAGCACTTTAGCGAGGTCGCCCGGACCTATCTTACAAGCTCAACCCGCACCATGAACGGTCTCGGTGAGGCGCAGTTTTTTAACCTCATCATCCATTCAAGCCACCTCCGATTAGATAGTAACGACCTTGTCCGCCGCCAGCAGGTGCGCCACGATATCCGGCATTTTGGTAACCTCGCCGGCTTGCAGCTTCGCCCGCAGCTCGTAAAAGTCCAGGCAGGTGCCGCAGGAAAGGATAGACACCCCGGCCTGCCGGAGCAGCTCCAGGGTATCCAGAACCCCGGAGCCTTCCGCGGCCAGGAGGACGCCGCTGTTGATGAAAATTATCCGCCGCGGTTTCGGGTCCGAGTCCCACAGCGTGTTAAGGAACGACTTCATCAGGATTTCCCCCAGCCGGTCATCCCCCCGGCCGAGCTTATCGCCGGTGATGAGCACGGTGACGGCGTTTTTATTTACTCCGGCTCGAGCCATAGTTTTCTCCCGTGTTTTATTTGGCGGGGGGCGTCAGCGTGAGGACATACTCTCCCCCCACTTTAGCTTCCTTGACGGCATAGCCGCGGCCGGCGGCCAGCCGGGACACGTTCTCTTTGGAAGTTTCCGTTTCCAGCAGCACGGAAAGGACTTCCCCGGGGTTGGCGTCCATAGCTTTTTTAGTCTTGACTACAGGGATGGGACAGGAAAGCCCGCGTACATCAATCTGTGTCATTTTATTCTACTCCTCCGTTAATACAAACTCCACTCCAGGCGCAGAGGTATTTCTTGAAAACCGCCGGCAACTGCGCCACCACGCCGCTGACCCGGGTGGCCGGGGTCACCGCCGCCATTTGCCCCGCCATACGGTTGGCTTTAGCGGCGATAATGGCGGCCTCATGAGGCTCCAGCCCGGCGCCGATGAAAGCGGTCAACATGCCGGTAATGGTATCCCCCGTACCGCCGATAGGCTCCATGTCCGGGACATCCGGCTCACTGACCGTGGCCAGGATTTCCCCCTCCCGGACGATGTAGTCCGTCGCGCCTTTGACCAGCATCAGTTTGGCGGCGTTTTTATGCGCGTAAGCCTGTTTTATCAGCTCCGGCATCTTGTCCACCGCGTTATAGGTCAGGAACTTTACGTAAGCGGGGTGGGTGGCCGCGGGGTCGGCCAGGAAAGCGGTCTCGGCGGCGTCCGGCGTAAAAACGTCAAAAGACGGGGCCAGCCCCGCCGCCTTGGCGGCATACATCGAGGCGGCATCGGCAATCAGCACCGGGCGTTTAGCGCATTTGGCCACACTCGCCAGCAATCGCCGCGTCAGGTTCATGTCCGGCAGGCAATAGTGCAGGGCCAGCACGTCCGGCGCCAGCTCCGCGATGTTGGCGATGAGGTACTCGTAGATGGCGCGGCTGCCGTCGCCCTTGCCCATGTCCCCGGCCAGCAGCGCGCAAGGGGCCGCTACCTTAAGGTAAGAGGTGGTGGCCAGGGCGGCGGAGACCATAGCGCCGGTGCCCTGGGTGCAGGGTACGCGCCGGCCATCGATGAGCAAATCAGCGCCGTCAAAGCTCACGCCCCCGTAAGTGAGGGGCAGGTCCGCGATGGGGATAACCCCGGCAATCAGCATCAAGGCCGTTCACCTCCCCGGTAAAGGTTAATGGCTTCTTCCAGCGCCCTATCCAGCATGAGGGCGCAGAGGGTAAAGCCGATGTCACGGGGGCGGGGGGCTTGGTCCACTCTTTTATCCAGCATGGCGGCGTGAAGGACGGGGATATCCGGGCAGCCGCCGCCGGAAGTATTGACGATGATGCCGGTCTTTTTCTCAAAGGTAAGCTTCATATTGGCGGCTTTCACCATCAGCCAGTCGCCGAAGTCCGTGACCCTGACCAGCTCCAGTATGGCGGCGGCGCTGTTTTTCAGCGGCCTGACCTCGATGAAGAGCACGTCCTGCTTTTCCAGCAGCCTTTCTATGCCGGGCTGCTCCACCAGGTTTATCTCCAGGGCCAGGTCACAGCCGCGGCGGAGCTCCGGGGGCGGGGCCACCAGCTTTACCTGATAGCCCGCTTTTTTCAGGGCTTTTTCCCCCCGCATCGCCTCCGGGACGGCGTCGAAAAGGACCAGGCCGCCGCCCTCTAAGGCCGGCCGACTGTTTTTAAATACCGCCATGATTCACTCCTAGGTTGCCTTGGCCCCTTCCCTCATGAAGAAGCCGATAAACAAACAGAACACTAATCCTATTATAACCGCAACCGGCCCCCAGGTGCCCGTGCCGGTCCCGCTGGAAGCCAGCGAGAAGTTGTGGGCTAAAGCCGCCCCGGCGAAGAGTCCCAGGATAGTGACGCCGGCATCCGTATCGCCTTCACCGGTGAGGATAAGCTGGCGCAGCGGGCAGCCGCCCAAAAGCGTCGCCGCCAGACCGACCAGCCCCATGCCCAGGAAATTCCACAGGTGCATGTTGTGGGCGATAGGTTCGCTGGTGAAGCCCCAGTGATAGATGCCGCCCGCGCCGAAGTTGCCGGCGGCGTAGTTGGTGATCAAAGCGGCCACGAAGAAAGCCAGGATGCCGCTGATAAGATAGGTGTCTTTAGTGAGGAAAAGGTCGCGCCAGCCGCCGACAAAGCACATGCGCGTCCTCTGCGCCAGAAAACCCACGCCCAGGCCGACCACCAGCGCTACCGCCAGCGGGACGAACAGGGAGCCGGGGCCTTTGTCACTGACCATGAGGAAACCGGGCTTGAAAATGGCGAACAGGAGCAGGCCCACCATCAGCGCCGGCATAACCCAGCCGGCAATGGCCGGGCCCTTGACCGCGCGCCCCAGGTTGAAACCCCTTTTCAGGAAGATGATGCCCGCCACCACGCCCACGATAAGCCCCGCCAGCGCGGTGAGGCCGTTAAGGTCGCCGCCGGCCAGGCGCAGCATCATGCGCACGGGACAGCCGAGGAAGACCAGCGCGCCAATCATCACGAAGGCGCCCAGCAAAAACCTGATTATAGGCGAGGAGCCGCCCCTGGAGCGGAACTCCCGGAAACCGTAAGCGGTAACAAACGCACCGAGCACAAAACCGATTATCTCCGGCCGGAGGTACATGACCTTGTTCTGGAGGCCGATGGCGCCGGATATGTCCCGGATAAAGCAGGCAACGCAGATGCCCATGTTGGCGGGGTTGCCCCAGTTGACCATCAAAGCCCCGAGGACGCCGAAGATGAGCCCGGCCACGATAATCCAAATTCTCTTGTTTTTCAAGACGTTCTCCCTTCTTAAATAATTCCCGGTAAACAGGAAAACCCTAGATTCCAGAACCCTGACACGCGACTGTTCAAGGCGGCATGCATTCACCCCTTTCCACGAATAATCAAAGCGTTACGGCTAAAAGGGCGGCCCCCAGGGCGCCCGCGGTCTGCGGCGAGGCCGGTACGGTAAGCTCGGTGCCCAGCGCCTTTTCCAGCAGCTGCTTGAGGCATCGATTATAGGAGCCGCCGCCGGCAAAGACCACCTTTTCCCTGACCCCGGTGCGCTTGACCATGGCGGCGATGCGCTCCGTGATGGCAGCGTGCAGGGCGAGGGCGATGGTGCTGGTTTCCTCGCCTTTGGCGATGAGGGAGACGACCTCCGACTCGGCGAAGACGGTGCAGAGGCTGTTGATGCGGATAACTTTAGTGGCTTTTAGGGCCAGGCCGCCGATGTCCGCGATATCCATCTCCAGCGTGTCCGCCATTATCTCCAGGAATTTACCGGTGCCGGCGGCGCAGCGGTCGTTCATTTCAAACTTGTGCACATCCCCGTTATCAGAAAGCAGGATGACCTTGCAGTCCTGCCCGCCGATATCGATAACCGTATGGCACTCCGGCACCAGGTGCCGGGACCCCACGGCGAAAGCCTTAATCTCCGAGACGATGCGTCCCCCCAGCACCGGCGCCACCAGGTGACGGCCGTAGCCGGTCACCACCAGGGCGTCAAACTTCTTATCCGCCAGCAATTCTTTACAGCGCTGGAGGGGGTTGACCCCGGTGGGGACGACTACAGCTTCCCGGACGGCGCCATCGTACAGCACCAGTTTGACGGTACGGGAGCCTGCATCCAGGCCGGCATAAAGCGTCATGCGGTTATCTCCATTTATTTTCGGCCCCTCTCCCTCTGTGCAAACTGGGACATAGGTTACACTTTAGACCGGGGACATAGGTAACACTTTTCCTTTGGTTTCATCTAGTAAACCAAGCTTTAAGAAACTGAACCAGA
>JBAZGT010000040.1 GCA_041652735.1 Dehalococcoidales bacterium
AACTATATGGACTACTACAACAACCGACGTATCAAGATAAAGTTAAAGGGCTTGCCACCTGCTATTCACAGACAACAAGCCCTTTTTGCCCTATAATAAAAGTGTCTAGCTTTTGGGGGTCACTTCAGAAAGCCCCCCTCTTTCTTTTGGCGTTGCGGTTATCCCGGGGCAGTCCCGCCACTAACGGAGCTGCCGCAAAACCGTATTTATTGAACGGTACCGTTGTTACTACTTATAGACGCCGTATTTCAGGGTGGCGTCAGTCATAGCGTGGACGTTTTCCACCTTGGCCTCGTCGAAGAAAGCGCCGTTGCTGACGATGTACCCGCCGCCGCCCGCGCAGTCATTAATCAGCTTCTTAATGTAGTCGTCGACCGTCTTGGGCGTGCCCAGGTTCAACATGCCGGAGGGTACGTTCCCGGCGATACAGGCTACCTGCCCGATGGTCTGCTTGGCTTTGGCCATATCCGTGTCATCGAAAATCCAGCAGGTCTTGCCCTTGGGGATGTCCTTGATAACATCGAGGCGCTGGTTATAGCCGCCTTCGGCGGCCGGCAGCGGCACCACCCCTTCATCGATAAGGCCCAGCAGCACTTTTCTGAATGAAGGCCAGTAGAATTTCTTATACTGCGTATCGGAGAGGAAGCCGTCGCCGCCCTTGTGCAGGGGCATGAAGATGAACGGATTTCCGGCGGACTTGGCGGAGTTCACGCCCATTTTAATCATGATGGGCGTCATGATATCCAGCGCCTTGAGGAGCTTGTCCGGCTGGCGGTACATATCCATGATGACGCCCTTGGTGCCCCGCAGGGTATCGCCGATAACGTCGAATGGAGCCTTGGAATACCCGGCCACGATGGTGGGGTATCCCTGCGCCATGATATCCGCCCCGAAAGCGCCCAGGGAACCGGCGTATTTCAGGGACTCTTCACCGGCTTTCAAAAGCGTCTGGTAGGCGGCCTGGACGGGCGGCAGCCCGAAGGGGATAAAGCTTAAAGCCACGCCGTACATCTCCAGGATGCCGGTAACGGTGGGTATCTGCCGGAAAGGCTCCAGCGCCCCGAAGACGCGGGGTAAATAGGCTTTATAGAAGTAGTTGGACGGGTCTTCAATCAAATCATCATACTCGTCCGCCAGCATGTATTCGCCTTCATTGGCCTGGTAGGACGCTTCCGGTTTGACGCCGTGTCCCGGCCAGGAATAAAGCTTGTAGTCCATCACGTCGAAGAATTTGCCCGGCCCCGGCGTGGCGGCGCCGAGGTGCCCGTCCGGCTTGAAGTCCACGATGAATTTTTTATAGGCCATACTGTTCTTGTCATAGTCGTACATAACGTCCTTCGGCGTGAGCCCGACATAGGTGGCGGGCCAGAAGCTGGGGAGAATGAACAGCGGCACCCTATCCGGTTTTTTCTTCATCTGGATGGCGTCCTTGATGCGGGTGGCCCTGGCCTTGTAGTCTTTTTCTGCCTGGGGGCTGGCGTATTTAGCGCCGTCAGGAGAGATCCATTTGGCGAACATCGCCTCCTGTCTTTCATCCGGGGTCATGTTTTTCCATTCAGCTGTCATTTTTACCTCCTGAGTATCGTCCCTATAGGACTTTATTTTATGCTCCCGCCCTTTTACGGGGGAAAAGCTTGGCTTAGATTCACCACATATTAGCTATTTGAGGGAAAAAATGCAAGCGGCGGCACCGGGCAAATCAGGCGGGTGATTCAGCTTTTACAGATACGGCGGGGATAATGACGTATCCGCCGGGATAAAAAATACCACGGCAGTCAATGTATTGCATTACAATTTTATCTATGATATTATAGAGAACACTCCGTTTACTTGGCAGCCGAAGGATTGGGAAAAAGGGTATTTTCCGCGGGTACGGCGGTCATACCAAATCCAGCGGGAGAGGTTGGGAAATATGGCGCCTTCTAAACTGGACCTGCATAGCCTCATCGTCTTTTACTATGTCGCCAGTGAACAAAGCATCACCGCCGCGGCGGATAAGCTGTGCCTGACGCAGCCCACCGTTACCTACCATATACGGTCGCTGGAGCGCAACGTCGGGCTCAAACTGCTGGACGTCAAGAAGCAGAAAGTGTTCCTGACCCAGGCCGGAGAGGGACTGTACCATTACGTCACCGAGATCTATCACCAGATGAACGGGGCGGAAAAATACCTGGATAACCTCAAGCAGGACAGCCTGCGCGTGGGCATTTCCACCACCTTCAGCACCTGCCTGGCGTCAGCGGCGGCGGCTTTCGAGAAAAACAACTCCCACGTGCGGCTGGTTATCCGGGGCGCCTCTTCCTTCGAGATTGCCGAGGCCGTCCTCAACTCGGAGATAGATCTGGGTATCGTGGTCAGCGCCGAGTACGGCAATCCCAAGCTCAAGTGCATCCCCCTGTCACAGCAGGAGCAACTGGTGCTGGTGGCTTCACCGTCCAGCGCCATCGCCCAGCGGCCGCACCTGGCTTTCGTGAACCTTTGCGGCTATCCCTTGATACTGGGGCCGGAGACATCCGCCACGCGGCGCATTATTTTAAAGCGGCTCCGCACCGGGGGCTGCCATATGCCTTCACCAATAGTGGTGGAGGTGAACAGCTCCGAGTGGGGGATAAACCTGGTGGAAAAGGGGGAGGGGGTGGGCCTGCACCATATCCGCAGCGTGGAAAAGCCGATTGCCGAGGGACGACTTAAAATACTGCCGCTTTCCGGCGATATTTACGTGGGAGTGGAAGCGCTTTTACGCGCCGACGCCCCCCGCCACCCCATGGCGGAAAAGTTCATCGCGCTGGTGCGGCAGGAGCTGGAAAACAAACAGAACAAAACGCCGGTATCGGCATCAATGAACTGATTCACTCCCGCGCCAGCTCCAGCGCCTCGCGGATATCGTCGGCCACCATGCGCCGCTTGGACTTTTCAATCAGGAAGTTTTTACCCGCCGGCGTGTAAGAGGGCAGCACTCTCTTATTTTCAAAAAAGTACTGTTGCCCCCTGATTTTATAGGTGGGTCCGGCCGGCACCACCCTCTTGCCCGTCTGCTTTTTCCAGATGGCGTTCATCATCCTGATGGCCACGTCCCCGCCAAGCAGGAAGACCTTGACGCCGGGAAACAAAGCTATTTCTTGTTCCAGCAGGGCGGCGCAGTTTTTCAGGGCGTCCGGGGAGACGGTGTACTGTGTCTTGCCGCACTTGACGGCGGTGGTGATATAGACGCCCAAATCCAGGATATCCTGCATATCAGTCACCTCCGCCCCGGCCTCCCGGAAAGCCTGGAGCGTAGTTTGTAAATAGAACGGGCTGCCCGCCGCGTAAAAAAAGTCGGCGGGGTTATTGGGTGGGGCTTCCGTGACCATCAGTATCTTTATTTTAGCGGGGTCGATTTCTGCCGGCGGCACGCTGTAACTGTTTTTAGCCGCGCCCGCGCAGGGGAAGTCCTTGCACTTTAAAATGTCGCTGACTTTCATGGCTGCCCCTCCCTCATGAATTTTATAAATGAATAATGAATTTGCATTAGTCCGCGCCCGATAGCGCCGTTGCTTTAACCTCCACCTCCACCGGGCGGCCGAGAGCGCCTTCCCAGTACTTTTCCACAAAGCCGCGCGAGCACCGGCAGTAAGTTGGTGAAGCGTTAACGCCTTCCGGGAGAGCGTTCATCAGGCTGCAAAAGCATCGCCGCGGCGTGCTGTAGGTATGGGGTGTGTAGTACTGCACCAGTGTTTTGCCATTTAGTTCCAGGCATATGCCTTTGACCGGTTTTTTCACTTCCGCTTCGAGGAACGCCTGTTCAGAGGCGTGTTTTAGTCGCCTGTTTTTTAAGCCTCTCGCCAGGCCGCTGTTATGGGCGATGCAGCTGTGGCCGCAGGCGGTCATGATTCGTGCGCCTTTTTCTCCGGGTACACACATGTCAAGGCGGTCGATGGCTTCTTTCATCCACAAAGCTGCCTTGGCCTTGTCGGTAGATTTAGTTATTTTATCGCTGCCTTCCATCACCTTTTCGCGCGCGTTGGCGCCGGCAAACTCCTCTACGCGCCCGCCCAGTTCCTGGATTTGTCCTAACGTTTTAGCTGTCATTTGTTCTTCCCTTTTTCTACTTTCTGAATCGGCACCCGGCATCCCACCACGGACTGCGGGTCTTTGTCCCCTTTGTATCTCTTATCATATACCTCGATGGCGTAGTGCATACCGTCCAGCAGCGCTTCTTTATAGGCGCCGGCGTTGGCCTGCAGCCAGTCGTTCATCCGTGCGTTGGAGCTTTCATAGCCCCGGCCGGGGTATATCTCGAACTCGGCGTATTCAGCCGCCGGCAGGTGGATAACCTGGTACTCCGGGGGGACGGTGGGGCTATCCACCCGCACCCCCGCGTATATTTTGCCCGGCCCCTCCGCCGGGTAGAGGCGGACTTCATAGCCTTCTTCGCCCGCCTGGTTCTTGAGCGGGCTCATCCTGCTGATTTTCATAAAGGCTTCCCAGACCCTGGCGGTCTCATCACCGCTGCCCGTCACCCCCGCCACCAGGAAAGCCTCCCCGGTAATCATCTTGGGCTGTGCCTGATTTTCTTTTTCCATGTTATTCAGCCTTCGCCTCGAACATATTGCAGCCGCCCGCCGCCAGCACCTCGTGGCCGAAGCACTTGCCCATGCCGCCGCCTTCGTCCTGGAAGTGTTTGCAGTCCCGGCACGCCTTGCCTTTTGGGGCTTTTTCCACGTATTTAACGTCCATTTTCCGCCTCCTGATTTATTCGGTATCCTGCTTAATCCTACCAGATAAATCAGACAACAGCGTGTCATATTAGCGGGGGTTTTGGTAAAAATCCACGGCCTTTTGGAGTCGGTCGCGGACGATTTCCCGGATGTGCGGCGGCTCCAGCACCTCCACGTAATTCCCGAACGACATTATATAGCCGTAGACCCATTCGTCCTCCGGGAAGGTAACGGTAACATCATAGGTTCCGTCCGCGTTGCGGGTGATGCGCCGCTCATCGTAGTCGTCATAGACGCGGTAAAGATGCTCCGGCCGGAACCTGAGCTTGAGCGTAACGGGTTGCCGGAGCATTATCTCCGGCTCTTCCTCTTTAGCGCTCCCCGGCGGGCGGCGGGTAAAGCTTTCCCCGGTAACGTTCAGGCGCCGGATGCGCGAGATGCGGAAGGTGCGGAAGTCCCGCCGCGTTCGGCAATAGCCCCAGACATACCACGCCTGGCTTTTAAACAGCAGCAGCATCGGCTCAATGGCGCGCCGACTCAAAATGCCATCCGCGTTAATATAGTCGAACGCCACCACCCGGCATTCGAGGATGGCGCGCTTGATGTCCAGGAACTTGTTTTCCTCGTTGGGGCCGCTGCCCCACGGCGAGAACTCGATATGCACCCAGTCCGCCGCCGCGGCTTTCTTGAATACCGCCCCGATTTTCTCCAGGATGGCGTCTATTTCCGGGTACTTGGTGGCCTGGAGCGTCTTGAGGGCAAGCAGCAGGCTGTCCCGCTCGTGCTCGTTGAGCAGGGCCTTATTGATGGCGTAGTTATCCAGCAGGGAAATGCCGCCGCCGCTGCCTTTGCTGGCAAAAACAGGCACACCGGCCGCGGAAAGCTCGTCGATATCCCGGTAAATAGTCCGGGTAGATACCCCGAACCGCGCCGCCAGATCAGCGGCGGTGACGGTCTTTTTATTGAGGAGAATCAGGGTGATTTCCAGCAGCCGGTTGATTTTCATCGTTGCCGCAGCATGTTATATCTTGCCGGTTTCCTTGAGCCTGACCGCCAGGTTCGCCCCGGCTTCCTCCGGCGTTTCACCGGGCAGGAACTCACAGTCCACTTTTCTTTCCGGGATGAAAAGCCGCTGCGTATAGCTTCGCCGCCCCGCCGCCGTGTCGATAGCAAGGTCGGCGACTTTCCAGGCGGTGAAGGGCTGTTTTTGCGCCGCCATCAGGCCCTTGATGTTGGCCTGGCGCAGCTCGCCCAGCTCGTGGCTGACGGTAACCAGGCAGGGGAGGGGGGTTTCAATAACGTCAAAGCCGTCCCCTTTGACACGCTCGGCTATCACCCGGCCGTCCCCGACCTCTATTTTACGGGCGTCCGTGATAACGGGCAGGCCGAGCAGCTCCGCCAGGCCCGTTCCCACCTGCCCGGCGTTAGTGTCCGCCGCCATGCGCCCGGTAAGAACAAGTTCGAACGCGCCCGCCTTTTTTACCGCCGCTGCCAGGATAGCCGCGGCGCCGCTGCTGTCTATATCCTCCAGCGCTTCGTCCTCGATAACGATAAGGTCGTCCGCGCCCACCGCCAGGCTTTTCTTGATAACCGCTTTGGGGATGGTCTTGCCCGCGCTCAGGACGGTTATCCTGGCCGGCTGCCCGTCCTTGATTTTCAGGGCGGCTTCCAGGGCGTTTTCATCATAGGGGTTCAGTACCGGCGGCACACCCTGGCCGGGGAGGACGCGCTTTCCGGCGGGGTCGATTTTGAAGGTGGAGGCCGGCGCCTCGGGATCGGTCACTACCTTGATACAGACGATGATATTGAGCATTGATATCCCCTCGTGTTAAGAATAAAGGAAAGCGGCGGTTCAGTCCGATTCCGCCAAATAATAGCCTGTTTTGCGTTAAAGCGTCAACATTTACGTAGAAAAAGAGCAAAAATACCGGGAGAGGCTTGATTTTAAGCGGATTATTCCTTAGAATTTAGAGGCGGTCATCCCGCGGGCGGTTAGCTCAGCTGGTTAGAGCGTCAGTATCACACACTGGAGGTCACAGGTTCGAACCCTGTACCGCCCACCATACCGTACAGTAGGCAGAACTCCTAACCCTTCTTCCTCATGATTGTCTGGAGGTATGGGGAAAGTGTATTTGATTGCACCTGTCAACACATTAATGTCTGTAATCGTACTTTCCCAGACACGTTCTATTCCACAAACACTCATAAGGTTAAATTTCAAGAACTAGCACATTTTTCACTAATCCGCAACCGGCTCCTTTCCCGACTTCAAGCGTTATTCACAATTTATTAACATAATACACATTAACATTTAACATCGGCGTGACATTTTCCAAACATTACCGGCGTAAGGTAGGTGTAGATAACGTATTATGCGCGGATTATATACATGTCGTATATATAGGAGAGTCAATAAATATTGAAAAATATTGTCGGTAAAGTCAATGTGGCCGTCATTATCATAATGATAGCCCTCTTCGCTTCTCTCCTCCCAACCGGTCACGCTCAGGCCGATAATCCATCGATAAGCGTTTCTCCTGCTTGCTTGGAGGTAGAGAATAGCGCCAATTTCACGCTCGACATTCTAGTCAATACGAGTTTGCCTATTCGCGGTTGGCAATTGGTTTTCCTGATTGGTCAACGTACCACCATGTAATGTAAGAAATTTTTAAAGGTATTCAAGTGTTGAAAACGATAACAATAATCATATTGTGCTTGACCTTATTCACTTCATTCATGCAAGGCTGTGTTCATGGTATTAGCTATAAGTCTTATCAAGAATTGGAAACCAATGACCATTATTCCTTTGAATACCCGGATAATTTTAGTGTCACTATCCGGTCCGGCTATAATTTTCAGGAAGCAATGAACACCCTGGAATTAACCAATAATGTTTCTGATACTTCCCGGGTTCAGATACACCTGACAGTCCGGCAACCAACCGCCTCGGAAACAGACGTTGAGGCGGTGGTGAACAATATGTTGTCTGATGATTCGTATTGTATTGAAAAAGTACTGGAACGCTCTAAGGGAAAAATATCCGGGATACCGTGCGAATTATTCACGGCTCGCCTTAACTGGCATGAAACAATTTTCTACGGTACAGGTTCTGTTTTTATCTATAACGGACGACTTTGGAACCTCGGAGTGTCCTATCTCCCGGACAATGAAAAACCGGCCCGGGAAATTTTTAAACATGTTTTTGACACTTTTAAACTTTTACCATAAATTCTTTCATTATAACCATATCTCGGCTAATATCACCAAATAATTGTTTATTGCTTCTTTTTAAATCTAATGAAACACATTTTCACAATAATTACGTTATGTTTGATAGTATTATGTGTCGTATTATCTTGTTCCGGACCGAAGGACAGCAGGGACTATAAAACCGTTATCATCGACCAACTAGACGCCCTCTACCCTAACGAGCAATTCGTAGGAGAAGCTACCCGGCTTTTGGAGGACGCTGGGTTTTCGGTTGACGTAATTCAAGGCGACCAAATTAACGTTGAATTCTACCGGAAATTGGCCGCTAAAGATTATCACCTGATCATCTTCCGGGTACATTCCACGATGAAACCGGGGACTACCGAGGATAACGGCACCACTTACCTCTTCACCAACGAACCGTATGACAAGACTAAATACGTTTCCCACCAGCTGGCCGGACAGGTGATGCCTGCATGTCTGGATGAAAACAACCCGGAATTTTTCGCTGTTTCGGCGGACTATCTTACCAAATACGGGGAAGGCCGCTTTAACAAGTCCGTCATCATCATGATGGGTTGTTTGAGCCTAATAACCCCGGACATGGCGGAGTCCTTCATCAGTCAGGGGGCGCTGTTTTACTGCGGCTGGACCGGCAGCGTCAAGCTGGATTACGTAGACGACTTTACATTAGCATTCCTGGCCAATCTTACCACGGATAACACCACCTTCAAGCAGGCCTGTTACCTGACCGCCGATGTAAAAGGCCCCGACCCCACTTATCACACTATTTTCAGTTATTACCCTACTGAAAACGAGGACTATTCTCTTTCTTCTATTAAGTAAGGCACTATATCTTACCAAAAGAATTACAGAAAAAAGCAATAAACAATAAAGTAGGTTGTGTATTCTATTCCGTCAAGCTGAAAGCCAGTTCAAAGGTTCTGTCTATCGTACAGTACCGCCCACCATCCGTGCCCCGCTTCTTTGCCCCGCCCCGATAACCAAGATACAAGTGACCAGCCTGCGCTGGAGCTCCGGCGGGCAGGCAAGTAACAAACTGCCCCGCCCCCGGTTTTAACTGATATGCTGTTACTCCAGCGGAATCACGAATTGCCCGTTTTTGTAGAGCAGCTGGCCGTCAACGGTAACTTCCCCGCCTTGCCTCATATCGCAAATCATATCCCAGTGAATCGCCGATTCGTTTTTGGCGCCGGTTTCAGGGTAGCCGGCCCCCAGAGCCATGTGGAAACTGCCGCCAATTTTCTCGTCAAAGAGGATTTGTTTGGTAATCCTGGTGATGCCCTGGTTATTGCCGAAAGCGAATTCACCCACGCGCCGGGCGCCTTCATCCGTGTCCAGCGTTTTTATTAAAAACTCCTCGTTCTTGGCCGCGGCAGCCTTGACGGCTTTGCCGTTTTCAAACCAGAGTCGGATGCCCTCTACTTCGTGCCCGTTTTCAATAGTAGGGTAGGAGAAATAGACATGCCCGTTCATACTGTCCTCCACCGGTCCGGTAAAAACTTCTCCATCCGGCATGTTCTGATGTCCGTCACAGTTAATAAATTTACGGCTGGCAATGCTGAAGGTGAGGTCGGTCTCCGGGGCGGTAACATGGATGTTTTTCTTGCCCTTCAGCCAGTCCACCACCTTCTGCTGCCGGGCGGAGAAACGTTTCCAGTAGCCGATGGGGTCGTTCATATCTCCCAGGCAGGCGGAATATACAAAGTCCTCATATTCGTCCAGGCTCATCTCCGCATCCTGGGCATAGGCATTGGTGGGGAACATCGCATAAGTCCAGCGCAATTCTCCGCGCGCGGACCTGTTCAGCATAGTTTTACGCAGCTCGGTGCGGGACTGCTGGCGCGCTACCAATTTAGCGGGGTCTACATTGGTGAGGGCTTTGGTGTTGTCTTCGGCGGCTATATAAATCCGCACATCATAGGTGTCAGTCAACAGTTTGGCGGGAGGCGGCAGGTGTCTGATTTGCTCATCGGAGGCATACCGGTAGATCAACTCGTCGATGCCGTTCGGGGAGGTTTGTAAAAAGGGGTGCCCGCCGGCCTGCAATACCTTGATAAAAACGGCTTTATGCAGCGGCTCCGCCGTGTATTCCCCCTGGATAGCTACCTTATCACCGGGTTTAACCGCCACGGAATAATTGACCAGCAGGTCCGCCAGCTTTTCTACGCGCAAATCCGCCATGGAATGGTCCTCCTTAAGTAAAAACGATGGCACCGGCCATATTTTATCACTTAAAAACGAATGGCAACAAATTCCCGCCGCAATGACCAAGATACAAGTAACAAACAGCCCCGCCCCTTTTCCCCGCCTTAAACATACTCCCATAACACCGCACTACAGGAAAAGCATTCCGGGTCCGGGCTTGCTATAATCTGGATATCAACGCTTAACTGGAGATTGGGAAGACGGCCGGATGATACAGACAGTACTGGACATTATCGATAACCGCATCACGGAAAGATTAACCCCGCCGGGGCTGGCCGGGGAAATCGGTTATTCCGCCTTTCATTTCAACCGCAAGTTTTCCCGGGCCGCCGGCATCACCTTGATGGCTTATATCACCCGCCGCAAGCTCCAGTACGCGCTGTACGACCTCTCCTGTGGGGAGAAAATAATCGATGTGGCGGTGAAATACGGCTTTGAAACACATGCCGGTTTTACCAAAGCCTTTAAAAAATGCTTCGGGTATCCCCCGTCTCTCTACCGCATTCACGCCATCACAAGTCGGCCGACGAGGATGGAACTACCGGAACTTAAAAGTATGATAACAGGAGGCAAATTAATGCAGCAGGAAATAGTCGAACTAAAGCCTTTCACCGTGGTCGGTTTTCCCGGACGGCATAAAATGCCCAACGTCAAATTTACCCACGATATCCCGCTGTACTGGGAAACCATCAACCTGGATTATGCGGATGACCTCACCCGACTTCATAACCTTTTCAACAAATCCAGGCACACCGAGTATGCCGTATGCTACGATATCAATCCGGAAACCAGCGAGTTTACGTACCTGCTCGGCGTGGGCGTGGATAACCCCGAAGACCTGGTTACAAAAGAGTCGGACATGCACGAGATGAAGATGCCGGGCGGAACGTACGCCAAATTCACCACGCCGCTCGTGGCAGAAGAAAAATACAGCCAGACCGTCAGGGACATGTGGAAAAAAATCTTCGATAGCTGGCTGCCCGCGTCCGGGTACGCGTTCGACGAAAAGCGGTACGATTTCGAGTACTACGACGAAAGAGACCACCCCTGGGAAAACAAGGGTATGGCGCAGATGGATATCTACATTCCGTTAAAAAAGCACTGACCGCGAGCGACCATGCAGTAAACCTCCGGAAATTCAAACATCCGGGGGTTTATTGTTTTATGCCACTGTATCTGGGGGTGCGCAGAGGCATCTATTACACCCGAATGCAGGCGACCTGGTGGCCGGGGGAGATGGTGCGGAGCTCCGGCACGGACTGGGCGCACTCGGGCATGGCCATGAAGCAGCGGGGGTGGAAGGCGCAGCCCGGCGGGGGGTTAAGGGGGCTGGGCACCTCGCCCTTGAGGATAATGCGCTCCCGGGTCTCCTCCACAAAGGGGTCGGCGATGGGCACGG
>JBAZGT010000041.1 GCA_041652735.1 Dehalococcoidales bacterium
GCCGGAGGAAAAGGTCAGGTGAGTGATATTCCCGGCCTTAATAACACTATACCCAAACTTCATCAATCAATCGCTCCCGCTCTGCCAGCGGAGAGAGGCTTGTCCGCCGGAGCTTTAGCGCAGGTGGAGGGCCGGAGGAAAAGGTCAGGTGAGTGATATTCCCGGCCTTAATAACACTATACCCAAACTTCATCAATCAATCGCTCCCGCTCTGCCAGCGGAGAGAGGCTTGTCCGCCGGAGCTTTAGCGCAGGTGGAGGGCCGGAGGAAAAGGTCAGGTGAGTGATATTCCCGGCCTTAATAACACTATACCCAAACTTCATCAATCAATCGCTCCCGCTCTGCCAGCGGAGAGAGGCTTGTCCGCCGGAGCTTTAGCGCAGGTGGGGATAAGAGGAAAAGGGGTCGGTACAATATATCCTCCCCCTTCCTCGGTCTTCCCCTTTCATAAAGGGGGATAAAGGGGGTTTTTAGTTACCCCTCACTCCTTGTTACTTGTTACTTACCATAAACCGGCTTGCACCACCCCATGTACTTCGGGTGGTCGCCGCGTATAACCTTCACGTAAATCTCCTGCAATTTAGCCGTAATCGGCCCTATCTCCCCGTTGCCCACCTTGCGGTGGTCTATCTCGGAGACCGGCGTCACGTGCGCCGCCGTGCCGGTTAAAAAGCACTCGTCCGTCGTGTAAAGCTCGGACCGGTCGATGCTCCGCTCGGTGGTATCCAGTCCCAGCTCGTTTTTCGCTAGCTCTATCACCGTGTTCCGCGTGATGCCCGTCAGGATATTATCGGAAGGTGAAGGCGTCACCAGCTTCCCGTCGCTGACCAGGAAGATATTCTCCCCGCTCCCCTCGGACACGTGCCCGTCCGGGGATAGCATGATGGCCTCGTCGAAGCCGTGCTGGATGGCCTCGGTCTTGGCCAGCGCGTTATTCACGTAGATGCCGGTGGACTTCACCTGGGGCGGGTTGACGTTATCGTCCGGCCGCCGCCAGGAAGACACGCCGCACTGCACCTTGTCCTTGTCCAGGTAAGGCCCCCACGGAAATGCGAACACCAGGAAGTCGTTATCCATGTTGTGCAGCCGCACCCCGAGCGCCTGGGAGCTGGTATAGGCCAGCGGGCGTATGTACAGGTCTTCCTGGAAGCCGCATTTCGCCACCAGTTCCACCGTTATTTCGCAGAGCTCGTCCACGCTGTGGGGCAGGGTGATGTTCAGCACGCGGCAGCCGCGCGCCAGCCGCTCGTAATGCTCCCTGAGGCGGAAGATATAGGTCTGCTTTTTGCCGGCGTTCCAGTTGCCCCGTATCCCCTCGAAGACCGCTGTGCCGTAGTGGATGCAGTGGGTCATAATCCCCATTTTGGCATCCTCGAGCAGCATGAATTTCTTTTGAAAATAGGCATAAGACGGCATGGCGGTTTCTCCTTTCCGAATACGGCTTATTATAGCTTTAGTGACCGGAAAAATACAAGTTATCGGGGCGATATCCCCTCCCCGGCCAGCTTGCGGACCTGTCGGTAAATGCGACATTTCCCGGTGGATAAGATAGAACATGTGTGCTAATATCGTTGGTATGTTTGGCTATGGGGGTAAAAATGAGGCTCTTGAGATTTGCGGTAAAACAACAGAGATGGGACCTGGCGGCCCATACCATCGTGCTGGCGGCGGCCAGGGCAATCAATAAAGAGGTGAAAGCGGATGAACGAGCAGGCAAAACCCAAAAAGGGCGCCCCAAGGGGTAACCGGAACGCTTTAAAACACGGCTACTACGCCAAAATGTTCGATGAAGCGGAGCGGCTGGATTTCAACAAGGCCGCCGGTATCGAGGGCATCGATGAAGAAATCGCCCTGTTGCGCTTGGAGATTAAAAAGGCCATCCTTGGCGGGGATGAAAGGAATTTGCTCCTGCTGGTCAAGGCCGCCGGTGCTCTGGAGAAGCTTATCCGCACCCGCTATCAGATTTCCTCCACCCAGCGCCACGGGCTGAAAGAGGCCATCAACAACGTCATTAAAGACGTCCTGGTCCCGCTGGGGCTGAACATCGGGACGGCCGTTGTCACCAAGAAAATCGCCGGTTGAATTGACATAAACAAAAAAACAAATGCCGGCATTTTGAAGCTGATTTAACATAAACTAAAAAACAATTGTTTACGCACCAACCGTAGCTGGACCTTAATAAAAAAATAAAAAAAACAAATACAATTATCGGGTTCATTCTCCCATCACCCTGTTTACGCTGACTCAACAAGAAGTGATCCCGCCGCGGGGATAACCCGCCTGTCATTTGAAACCGCTCATGGTGAGCTTGTCGAACCATGGCGCAAGTGTGTCAAAGGGTACTATCTTCTCCCTCTCTGCTAACGGAGAGGCCTGCCCGCCGTACAAGACTTTGGCAGGCGGGGAGATACAGGGGGAGAGGTTCGTCCCCCCTCCCCCTCTCTGTCAACGGAGAGGCCTGCCCGCCGTACAAGACTTTGGCAGGCGGGGGGATACAGAGGGAGAGGTTCGTCACCCCATCCCCCCCTTCTGCGGATTAAGGTGAGGGGTATCATATAAATTATTAACCGGGAATAGGTCAATCTGATTTATCGAGGAGCCGCCGGTATCGCCTATGCAGGAACAGACCAGCGTCTATCAGTTGCGCCCCTACCAGCGGGAAATCGCCGTCGCCGTCCTGGAGAGCGTCTTCGCCGGCCGCGGCCTCACCTTCTCCGTGGAGGTAGCCCGGCAGGGTGGTAAAAACGAGCTTTCGGCCCAGCTGGAGCTGTTGCTCCTGACTCTGAATATCGCCGAGCGCAGGAACCTTATCAAGTGTTCGCCCACCTTCCGCCCCCAGGCCATCATCTCCATGACCCGCCTCAAGGACCGCCTCAACGACGCCGGTTTCGAGGATATCTGGGACTCGGAGCTGGGCTACATCATCCGGCTCGGCCGCGCCCGCGCCATCTTCCTTTCGGCGGATACCTCGGCTAACGTGGTCGGCAATACCGCCCACCTCCTCCTGGAAATTGATGAAGCCCAGGACGTGGACAAGGAAAAATACACCAAGGAGTTCCGCCCCATGTGCTCCTCCTTCAATACCACCACCGTCCTCTACGGCACCACCTGGGACGAGACCACTTTGCTGGAGGAGGTCAAGCAGACCAATCTGGAGCTGGAGCGGCGGGACGGCGTGAAACGCCATTTCCGTTACGACTGGCAGCATGTGGCCGATTTCAACCCCGCCTATCGTTCCTATGTGGCCGGCGAGCGGGAGCGCTTGGGCGAAGACCACCCCCTTTTCCTCACCCAGTACTGCCTGCTGCCGGTGCGCGGCGGGGGCGGCTTTTTCAGCCTCCAGCAGCGGGCGCAGTTGCAGGGGGAGCACTTTCGCCTGCCCCGCCCCGAGGCGGGCAAGACCTATGTAGCCGGTATCGACCTCGCCGGCGAGGAAGAAAACGAGGCCGCCCTGTTGACCCCCAATCCCCGCCGGGACGCCACGGTGGTCACGGTGGCGGAGCTGGATTTCACCGGCTGCAACGCCGTTAATAAGGAGCCTGCCCTTAAAATCGTCGAGCACTACCGCTGGGTGGGTAAAAAGCACCCGGAGCTTTATTCCCAGCTGGTGGATATCCTGAAAAACGTCTGGCATTGCCGCAAAATTGTCGTCGACGCCACGGGTGTCGGCGAGCCGGTGGCCTCCTTCCTGCGTAAGGCTTTAGGCTCCCGGGTGACGCCCTTCACCTTTACGCAGCAGAGCAAGAGCGAGCTGGGCTTCAACCTGCTGGCGGCCGTAAACTCCGGTCGACTCAAAATGTACCGGGGGGACGGTTCGGCAGAGTACCGTGAGTTCTGGTACGAGGCGGAGAAAGCCCGCACCCGGTATCGCCCTTCCCAGACGATGAATTTTTACGTGGAGCCTGCCCACGGCCATGACGACTTTCTCATGAGTCTGGCCCTGGTCTGTGAGGCCGGCCGCGGCTATGCGCCCCGTAGCGCCAGGGGCGGGGACAGGGAGTGAAGGGGTAAATATAAGGGGTGACCTCTATATTATATGTATAATGGACTATGTTGACAGATATTTGCTATCATGATAAAGTAGGTTCCTCGGAAGTGTGATTGTTAACGAGGTAATTATGTCATTAGGTATAGTTATAAAATGCCCGGAAGGGCTTGTGTTAGCAGCAGAGAGCAGAATAACGCTAGGGGCTCACATAGGTGCTCAACAACTACCTGTCACTTTTGATAATGCCACCAAACTCTTAAGCTTCTCTTCACCAAATAATACAATCGGAGTAGTAACCTATGGGCAAGCGGTGATAGGACAAAGAGATCCGCGTACGGCAGCAAGTTTTATACCTGAATTTGAAGCTAGTCTACCAAAGGAAAGATTGAGTGTAGTGGATTTTGCTGAAAAAATCAGTTCATTTTTCTTGAAGCAGTGGCAGTCAAACATGCCTCCAGATGATAAGATACCCAATATGACCTTTGTAGTGGCTGGATTTAATCCGGATGAGGTGTACGGTCAGGTATTTTTAATTGAAATACCCCGTATACCAAAACCAACAGAACGTAGTAAAGTTAATGAATTTGGTATCACCTTTGGTGGCCAACATGAGATAGTGAGTAGGATATTAAAAGGTTATGATACAGGACTGCCTGAGGCTTTGCAGAAAGGCCTTAATCTTACACCTGAGCAGATAACTAAGTTGGATGCACTCATGAAGCAATTTCAAATCGGGATTCCTTTACAGGTATTAGCATTACAGGATTGTGTTGACTTAGCATGTTTCTTTATCCGTACTACTATGGATACTCAAAAGTTTTCTGTAGGTCTCAGAGGTGTCGGAGGAGCCATAGACGTGGCTATTATCAAGCGCAATCAGAATCTACAATTTGTTCAACGGAAACAAGTGCATGGAGAAATAAGTCAATAACTGTGCAATTTATGATTTAGAGGAGGTCAAAAATGTTACAAGAATTGACCATCGAATATAATATGGCTAATTGGCGAGAAGCAATGGCTTCGTTAGAATCAAGCAATAAATACCCACATGATTTAGTATATTCATTTAATGTTACTTCTGCTTCAGAAGAATGGTTATTCCAGAACTCTGAAGCTCTTGCGGCTGTGCAGAGGGGGCTTAATGATGCGGCAGAGGGGCGTGTGTCAAGGGTTAACTTGAAAAATCTATAGGTTTAAAAGTATTGTTCGAGCTAGAATGGACACAAGAAGCTAAACAGACTTATCAAATACTCAAATGTGATGCATCACAAAAGAAACGCTACAAAGCCGTTAGAAAAACAATAAAGTTCCTCGCAAAAAATCCTCGACATAACAGTTTGCAAACCCACGAATACTCAAGTCTGGAAGGTCCAAACGGAGAGAAGGTGTTCGAGGCATACGCAGAACAAAAAACACCAGCAGCCTACAGGGTGTTTTGGTATTATGGGCCTGCTAGGGGAAGAATCACAATTCTAGCTATTACTCCTCACCCATAGGTGTAGAAAATAGGCCATCAATCTACTCGATAATGATATCCAGGCTGTTCAATAGCGTCAGCACCTCCGGGTAAGAAAACCGCGTCTTTTTCAGTGTGCAGCTCCTGGTATCTATGGCGTAGTTCCTCGCGTTTTTGAAATTCGCCCCGGAGAGGTTAGTCTTGATAAACCGGCTTTTCTCGAAGTCCGTATTGTGAAAGTCGCCGTTGCTCAGGTCCGCCTCCGTGAAATCGGCGTCCTTCACCTCGCAGTCGGTCATCTTTATCTTGGGTATTTTCATCAGCCGGAAGTTGGAGTAGTTCAGCTGGCTGTTTTTAAATGATATTTCCCGGAACATCTGCGCCAGCGTCCAGTCTATGCCTATCGTTTTGCAGTTGGTAAAAGTCACGCCGTCCAGGCGGCAGCCCATCGGGGTGACGGCGCTCAGGGTGCAGTCGTTGAACTTGCACCCGGCGAACCGGCAGTCCACCAGCTTGATGTTGATCAAGCTGCACCCGTCGAAGATGCACTCTTCATAGGAGATGGCCTTGACCGTCTCCTCTGCCAGCGCCAGCCCGGTAAAGCTTTGCTTGTAGTAGGTCTCCTCCGTGAAGCTCATGCTTGACATTATATCGCCAAAGCAAAGTATTTTCTATTACGCCGGTCGTCAAAAAGGGAAATATCTGTGCTCTTCCCGTTTTTCCCCTCTCTCGGCTTCAGGCTGGCCGCGGTCGATTCCCCCCCGGTCGAGATAATGGTCTTGCGGGTTTGCTGGTTAATCCGTATCCTTAAATAGCCGCCGTATTTAAGAGGACCGCCGCGCCCTCTTTGTTATTTATCGGAATACTGTTGTGCGGACATGCCCTGATAACTTAAAATACTGTAAATAACGCCGGGAGAGTTGTGGGGAGGATAGCACTGAAAACCAGCTATTGAAGATGAATTAGTATTTTATAGAAGGAGAGAAGAAAATGACGCAAAAAGGACTGGACGCAAAGGTAGCCGCGCTGGAGAAAGAGTTGACCCGGCTCAAGGATATCGAGGCCATCAGGAAGCTGGAACACGCTTACAGCTATTACCTGGTGATGTGGCTGCCGGATGAAATCATCGCTCTGTTTTCTGAAAGGGACGATACCACCCTGGAATGGCCGGAGGGCACGTTCTTCGGTAAGGACGGACTGCAAAGGTTCTTCGGCCGGATTAATACCGGCAAGGACCCGGAGTTCATGCACCAGATGATGCACCTCACGGACGTCATTGATATCAGCGAGGACGGACTGACCGGCCAGGGGCGCTGGTGGGGCTTCGGCGCGATGGCCCTGGTCGCCCCGGGAGGGGGCATCATGCAGGCCCTCGCCTGCGGCATCTACGAAAATGAGTTCATTAAAGAGGACGGTATCTGGAAGCTCTGGAAAATAAAGTGGGTGCCGGTCTATTCCGCCACCCCGGCCACCGGCTGGGTCAAGCCGGAGAGAATCGCCAAGCCCCAGCCCCCCCGCGAAGGTGAAGAGGGCAACGTCGGTGACTGGTGGCAGCCGGATAAACCCGCCAAGGGTATACCCTACAGCTACCCCTCCGGCTATATTTTGCCCTTCCACTTCAAGCACCCGGTAACGGGCAAAAATACCGCGGAAGAAAAGAGGAATCGGAAAGTAAAGGGAGCCAAGAAGTAACTTTTATCCCACTAGCTGCAAATCACTAATTACCAACTACTCAGCACCCCCGCTCTTTTTCCCCGCCCCGGGGAGAAGGGGTGGGGGTTGGTTGTTCTCACACCCTCATCCCCAGCATCATCTTCAGCCGCAGCTTAATCATTCCCCACCCGCCCGCCTTGCCGGACATTATTTTCAGGAAGGCGGCGTCTTTGTTTTTGGGGGGCACCAGCGGCGTAGCTTTTTTTACCAGCCTGGTAGCGCCGGACGCGCAGGTGGTGACGCAGTTGCCGCAGCCTATGCAGCGGTTTAAATCCACTGCCGCCGCGCCGTTCACTATTGTGCGCGCTTCCAGCTGGCAGCGTTGGACGCAGGCGCCGCAGGCTTGACAGAGGGCGGTATCCACGCTTACGTAGTAGTTGGAGGCGTACATATCGGCGGGGCGGGGGGATTTCTTGACCGCGGAGAGCAGGCCGCAGCAGTCCCCGCAGCAGCAGCAGATGGCCTCCGGTCGCTGTGAGTTTTCCGGCTGGAGAATGAAACCCGCCTGCTGCGCTCTTTCCAGTATCTGCAAAGCTTCCTCTTTGCCCACGTACCGCGCGATGCCCATTTCCACGTACTGCCGGGCGTGGTCGGAGCCTATCTGGAGGCAGGTCTCGCGGATATCGGAATGTTGGCAGGGCTCCCCCTGGATGTCCTTGGTCTGGCGGCAAACGCAGTTGGCCACGGCGTAAGGCCCCGGCGCGTCGTCCAGCAGGCGGCGTACGTCGTCGTAGGTGGTCACGGCGTGCTTTTCCGCGATGGGGATGCTTTTCTCCACCGGGATGGTGCGGAGCTGGGGGATGGAACGCGCCCCGGTCATTTCCGCGGCGGCGAAAGCCTCGACGTGGTACTGATGGAAGGTGTCCGCCATCTCCCTGGTCAGCCGGTCCACCTGGAAGTCCACGATGCCCCCGGCCGTGACGCCGGCGTTTTTGTAATGCTTTTCCCTCAAACCCTGGCTGTAGACCAGGATGGTGCCCTTGCGCGCCATGGTATTCAGGGCTTGTTTCATCTCGTCAAGAGTCATCTTAAGACCCAGTTTTTTTACGCGACGGTGAATGCGGGTGGCTGGCTCCAGCTTGATGGTGGAAAGGCAGGCGCCTATACGCGCTTCCTCCGGGGTAAAAAGCTTCTTCAGTAAAGCTATATCCGCCCCGGAGGGGGTGGCTGGAAAGCCCACCGGGCCTTTATCCAGGTGCTGCTGGAGCGCGCGGAAAATCTGCTCTTCGTTTTCCATTTCGACTTCCTGTTATGAATCGCCGCTTGCTCAATAATGTACTTTTCCCGGCGGCTGTTGTCAAGGAAGCGGTGCAACGCCCATCGTCTCCCCGCCCGTTACAGGAAAGCTGATTTACATGGTATAATACGTCATCGTATGAATGACAATACCGGCGACAAGCCGAAAAAACCCGGGATACTGCCCTGGCTCCGGAAAAGGCTGATCGCTTTAGCCGGATTGTTGGGGGCTGTCGCCATTTTTGCCGCCGTGGGGATTGCTTACCTTAAAAACCCCGATATGTTTGATAAGCTCCAGGGCTATGGCTATTTGGGCGCTTTTGTTATCAGCGTTATCCTCAATGCCACTATTATCATACCGGTCAGCAATATGACGGTGGTGGCGGCGCTGGGCGCAACGTTGCCGATGCCCTGGCTGGTGGGTGTAATCGCCGGTCTCGGGGCGGGTTTCGGGGAGATGACCGGTTACGTGGCCGGCCGCAGCGGTCGCGCCTTGCTCGCCAAGAATAAAATCTATCTACGGTTGGAGGGCTGGGTATGGCGCTGGGGCGGGATTGCGGTGTTCTGCCTTTCCATTCTGCCGCTGGCTTTTGACATCGTGGGGATTATCGCCGGCGCTATGCGCATGCCCATATGGAAATTCTTCACCGCCACCTGGCTGGGCCGGACGATATCGTACGTGGCGGTGGCTTACTTCGGTTCGATGATTTTCAAGTATATACCGTTTTTAGGGAACTAGGCCCGCCGCTTGACTTTCAGGACCAGCAGCGCGCCGACGATGAAGTAGGCGATGCATACCGCCAGCATGATGTCGTAGCCCAGTAAAGCGCGTTTACCGTTAAAGAAGTCTATCGCCGGGCCTATCGCCCGGGCCAGCGCCGCTCCGCCCGCCGTAGCCATGTTGGCGATGCCAGGTAGCGCGCTTCCTCCCCCTTGACCGCCAGGTCGGTGGCCAGCGCCCAGTTGGCACTGTTGAACGCCCCCATCGCCATGCCGATGATGCCCGCCGCCCAGAGTATCGTGTTGTATTCCTGGGAAAGAAAGATGATGCCGATGCCTAGCGCCCCCAGCAGCGCCGCCCCGAAGGTGATGGGTTTTCTGCCTATCTTGTCGGCGAAGTAGCCGGCTGGCCAGACCACTATCAGCATCCCCACCACCGCAACCACTAAAAACCGGGCGGTGGCCTCGGCGGGGTTCTCCACCCCGATGACGTCCCTAAGGTAATATAAAGCGAACTGCTGGATGGTGGTGAAGGCCATGTTCACTAGCAGGCGTGAAGCCAGATACCATACCAGGTCGCGGTGGGCGTAAACATCCCTGGCGGTGCGCCATAAAGAAGCGAACAGGGGAGCCTCTGTCCCTCCGTTGCGGTACGGCGTTTCTTTGACCGTTACCAGAGTGGTGGCGAGCGTGCCCAGCAGCAGAACCGCCAGTATCCCCAGCACCAGCCACAGCCATTGGCTGCCTTCCCCGGCGGCATAATGGTCGATGAAAATGCTGGAGACATATACCAGGGCCGCCCCGCCTACTATCTCCAGCAGGGCTTTGACGCCGGAAGCCATCCCGCGCTTGTCCGGCGGCGCCATGTCCGGAATCAGCGCCTGGTAAGGCCCCTGCGCTACGTTACCGGCGGCTTGCAGTAAACAGTACACGATAAAAAGCCCGGCGAAGCCCGCCGCCCACCCCACCCCCGGTAGTATCAGCACTGCGGCTATCCCCCCGATTAATATATAGGGTCGCCGCCGGCCCCATTTGGAGCGGGAGCGGTCGCTGAAAGCCCCGGCTATCGGCTGGACGAACATCGCCAGTAGCAGCCCGCTGAGCGTCATCAGCCCCAGGTAGGTGTTTTTCTGCGCTTCCGGCACGAAGTCCAGCAGCCGCTGCGGCAGGACAATGCTGTGCAGGCTCTGCCATAAAGCGGTAATGGCAAAGCCGAAGATGGTTATCTTGAGATAGTCGCGGCGGCGGAACGGGACGCTGTTAACGTTTGACATGGCGGCTTTTTCCACAGCATAGCAGAGAAAGAGCGCCGCGGGCAACTATAGATACAGGGGTATTATTTACAGTTGGTTTTTCCAGGCGTTTCCTAATAGGGAGTAGCTTGACGGAGAGGGGCGTTAGCCCCTCTCGACATAACTCCCCTCTCCAAACAGTAGATTTTAGCACTAAAGTGTGACCCGTTTGGAGAGCAACTGTGTTAATTTATACATATTGCCAAGCTCTTTGATGTTTTAAAATTGAGTTCATGATAGTGAGCAGCCGCCT
>JBAZGT010000042.1 GCA_041652735.1 Dehalococcoidales bacterium
TGTTCGGGCTAATGGAAGTCCAGGCACGGCGACCCTCGCTCTCCAACGGTTTTATTAAACCAAGGGGGAATCGGTCTGCCGTGCCTTTAAAGCTTATATTACCATCTTTCAAACATACAAGGGGGACACAGGGGGTGAGGTCGAGTTCCCTAATCCCTCTCCCTTTTACTTTCCCTTCTCTTTATAGTAACATGGCTTGGTTGTCAACCGGAGAGTATATGAAAAATCTCAAAGACGTCAAGATCAAAGTCAATCCGACCATCACACCGGAGCAGCTGTTCGCGTTCTACCGGCGCAATCATATCTGCGAGGAGGGGTACGGGAAGGAGAAAGCCGCCCGCCCGTTAAGTCGCAGCAGCCTTATCGTGGGGGCTTTTTGGGAAGAGGAACTGGTGGGTATCGCCCGGGCTATGTTTGACGGGCTGAGCGCCGCCGTCATGGAGTTCTGTGTTGACCTGGCATACCAGGGCAAAGGCATAGCCTACGAAAACGGGTCGCTCATCGGCGGGGATGAAAGCGGGCTGGGCAAAAAGCTGGGGGAGACACTGGTTAACGAGTTGTTCCGGATAGGGGCAGACTTTATTTCCATCTACATATTCGGAGAATACGAGGCGGGCTTTTATCAATCATTGGGGTTTGAACCGCTGACCGGGCACAGCGCCTATTACATAGATAAAAGGCCCTACCGTCGCGATGAACGCTATATCACCCGCCGCCGGGACTAGAGAGAAAAACCGGCTAAATCAATTTACTTCCCTTTCAATATTATGTTATAATGGCTCGTATTAAATAATAATATAGACAAAGTGGAGAATTAACTTGGACAGAGAAAGAAAAACAGCCATTATCGGTGATTACCGGGCTAAAGAAGGCGATACCGGCTCGACCGAGGTACAGGTCGCTATTATCACCGAGCGCATCACGCAGCTTACCACTCACATGGCGGCCAACCGCAAGGACTTTCACACGCAGCGGGGTTTGCTCAGGCTCGTCGGGCAGAGGCGGAGGCTTTTGTCGTATCTCAGCCGTGAGGATGTGGGGCGGTATAACGCTTTGATTAAAAAACTGGGATTACGCAAATAAAGCCTGTTGGTTGGAGGGAGTATTTCATTGGAACCGCAATCTGTAAGTCAAAACATTGGTGGCCGTACCCTATCTATTGAAACGGGCAAGCTGGCACAGCAGGCCAACGCCTCGGTAATCGTCCGCTACGGGGAGACCGTGGTCCTGGTTACCGTCTGCTTTAACAGGGAACCTAGGGAAGGGGTGGATTTCCTGCCCCTGACTATCGATTATGAAGAGCGGCTCTATGCCGCCGGTAAAATCCCGGGCGGCTTTATCCGCCGGGAAGGGCGCCCCTCGGAGGCGGCCACCTTGGCCTGCCGCATGACGGACCGCCCTATCCGCCCGCTCCTCCCCAAGAGCTGGCACAGTGAGATTCAGGTAGTCACTACCGTGCTTTCCGCTGACCAGGAGAATGACCCGGATATCCTTTCCGTCATCGGCTCCTCGGCGGTGCTGACCCTTTCGGAGATACCTTTTGACGGGCCTATCGGCGCGGTCAACGTGGGCTATATCAACGGCGAGCTGGTGCTGAATCCCAAGATGGCGCAGTATGACGAAAGCCAGTTAGACCTCGTTGTGGTCAGCACTAAAGACAAGGTTATCATGGTGGAGGCCGGGGCCAAAGAAGTCGGCGAGGACATCGTCCTCAAGGCGGTCAAGTTCGCCCATGAGGCCAACCAGGATATTATCCGGATGCAGGAAGAGCTTCAGCGCCTGACCGGTAAGACTAAACTGCCCGTGCCGGAAGAAAAAATCAAGTCGGAAGCGCTGGCCGCCCTTGCCAGGGTTGTTGATGAAAAGCTGGAAACCGTCCTCCGTGAGACGGATAAAAATACCCGCGAGCAGATGCTGGAAGCCCTCATTGAAGAGCTGGTCCGCAATGCCGGTACAGGCGTTACGGAAAACGATATCGCCGCCGCCATTGACGCCCGCGTTAAGGCGGAAGTAAGGGCGGACGTGCTGGATAAAGGGCGGCGCATCAGCGGCCGCTCCCTCACGGAAATCCGTCCCCTCAGCTGTGAAGTGGGCCTTTTGCCCCGCACTCACGGCTCCGGTATGTTCACCCGCGGTCAGACCCAGGTGCTCAGTATTACCACCCTCGGCTCCACCCGCAAGGAGCAGATGCTGGACGGGCTGGGACTGGAAGAAAGCAAGCGTTTCATTCACCATTACAATTTCCCCGGCTATTCCACCGGCGAGGTCCGGCGCGTTGGTTCGCCGGGGCGGCGGGAAATCGGGCACGGCGCCCTGGCCGAGCGCGCCCTGGTGCCCGTCCTACCCACCGATGCCGAGTTCCCTTACACTATCCGCCTGGTCTCTGAGGTTTTAAGCTCCAGCGGCAGCACTTCCATGGCCAGTGTCTGCGCCGGCAGTCTTTCCCTGATGGACGCGGGCGTGCCCGTTAAAAAAGCGGTGGCCGGTATCGCTATGGGCCTGATTACCGGCGATGACGGCCGTTTCGCCGTGCTTACGGATATTGAAGGCATCGAGGACTTTAACGGGGATATGGACTTCAAAGTGGCCGGTACCCGGGACGGCATCACGGCCATTCAAATGGATACCAAGCTCAAGGGCATTACCCTGGAAATCGTGGAACAGACCCTTTCCCGGGCCAAAGACGCCCGTATGTTTATTCTGGACAAGATGGCCACGGCTATCACCGCCCCGCGCGGCGATGTCAGCCGCTTCGCCCCGCGCATGACCAAGATAAAAATCGACCAGAGCAAGATTGGCGCGGTCATCGGCTCCGGCGGCAAGACCATCCGGTCGATTATCGAGTCCACCAAGACCACCATTGATGTCGAGGACGACGGCACTATCGTTATCGGTTCGCCGGATATGGAAGCCACCCAGAAAGCCATCGGCATTATCGAGGGCCTGACCCGTGACGCGCAAATCGGCGATATGTATACCGGCAAGGTTAGCCGTATCCTGGACTTCGGCGCCATGGTGGAAATCCTCCCCGGCAAAGAGGGACTGGTGCATATCAGCGAGCTGTCCGACCACCGTATCGACCGGGTTGAAGATGCAGTTAAAATCGGTGACGAGGTCACTGTTAAAGTAATCAACATCGATAACCTGGGCCGGGTCAACCTATCCCGGCGCGCGCTGTTTGAAAAAGACGGCGAGGCAGGCAGTGAAGGCGAAGCCCCCTCGGCGGACTACCCGTTCCGCAAGAGCAGCCCCGGCGGTTCCTCCGGGTTCCGGGGCAAGCCCCGCTACGGCAACGACCAGCGGCCCAACCGCGGCCCGTCACGGCCTCCTTACCAGAGATAATTATTACCCCGATTCTTTAACGAGGTGTACTGCTATGGTACCAATCAGGGTAGTTATCCATGGGGCCGCCGGCAGGGTGGGGCAGGAAGTGGTCAGGGCCGTTTGCCGGGAACCGGACATGAAACTGGTCGGCGCTGTGGACATGAAAGTCTCCGGTGATTTCCTGACGCTGCCGGACGGCTCATCCAAGGTGCTCTTTTCCACTGACTTTCCCTCTATCGTCACCACCTGCAAACCGGATGTGGTGGTGGACTTTACCATCGCCAAAGCCTCCATGCCGGCCGTGCGTTTCGCGGCGGGAAAAGGCGTAAACATGGTCATCGGCACTACCGGTTTCTCCCCCGATGAATTAGCTGAGATGGAACGGCTGGCGGCCGCTAAAAACATCGGCATCGTGGCCGCGCCCAATTTCGCTCTCGGCGCGGTGCTGATGATGCACCTGGCCAAAATCGCCGGTAAGTTCATGGACCATGCGGAAATCATGGAGCTTCATCATGATAAAAAGCTGGACGCTCCGTCCGGCACATCTCTTTTAACCGCCAAAGCTATGGCGGAAGCCCGCGGCAAGCCTTTCCTGCCCCCCGCCGCCGGAGAGCCTACCCCCAGCCGGGGCCAGGACGTATCCGGCATTAATATCCACAGCATCCGCCTGCCCGGCCTCATGGCGCACCAGGAGGTCATTTTCGGGGCGGCGGGGCAAACGCTGAGCATCCGGCATGACACCATCAACCGTGAGTGCTACATGCCCGGCGTGCTGCTGGCCGTCAAGGCGGTGGTCAAACAAAAGGGCTTCATCTACGGCCTCGATAAACTGCTGGGTCTATAAAATAAAGTCGGGTGGGATAAAAAGCCGCCTCCGTTTCCCTTTTTTTACTAAGCAGGCTGAAAGAGATAGCCAATAAATTTAAAGGCCGGCTCAAGCTGTCGTCTCCCTTTCGTAAAGTCGAAGATTCCGATGAAATCGGAAGGAGAGTGAGAGGGATTTTGAAGTAGATAAACTGCTGGGTCTTTAGGCTAAAATAATACATCGTATTCATTTCAAGGAGGCACTGTTCCATGAAAAAGCTGGGCAGACTTTTAACCGCTATGGTGACCCCGTTCCAGGAAAACGGGGACGTTGATTATGAGCAGACCAAACGGCTGGCTAAAGCGCTGCTGGCTTCCGGGAACGATGGCCTGGTGCTGGCGGCCACCACCGGCGAGGCCCCTACCCTCTCCTGGGACGAGGAAATGCGCATCTTTACCGAGGTAAAGTCCGCCGTCAGGGAAACAGCTACCCTGGTGGCTTATACCGGCAGCAACAGCACTAAAGAAGCGGTGGAAAATACGGAGAAAGCGGAGAAAATAGGCGTGGACGCCTGCCTTTCCGTCGTGCCTTATTATAACAAACCCAACCAGGAGGGCATTTACCGTCACTTTAAAGCTATCGCGGAGAGTACCAGCCTGCCCATTATCATGTATAACATTCCCGGCCGCGTGGTCGTTAATATGACGCCGGATACCATCGTCCGGTTGAGCCGTATTAAGAACATCGTCGGCGTTAAGGAAGCCAACGGCGATATGGGCCACGTGGCCCAGGTCATTGAAAATGTCAGTAAAATCCGCGATGATTTCCACGTCTGGTCCGGCAACGATAATGATACTTTCCCCATCATGGCGCTGGGCGGCTATGGCGTTATCGGCGTGACCACCCACCTCACCGGCCTCCAGTATAAAAAGATGGTGGAGCTGATTCTATCCGACCACATTCAAGAGGCGGCGGCCATTCAGCGCAAGCTGGTGCCGCTGGTGAACGCCATGTTCTCCGTGCCCAGCCCCGCCCCCATCAAGTACGCCCTGAACAAGCTCGGCTTTAACGTCGGCAAACCCCGCCTCCCGCTGGTGGAAGTCACCCCCGCGGAAGCCGCTAAAATCGACGCTGTTCTCAAGGGCTACACCTTCGATATTAAGGCCTAGCAGTGCATAATCATATCCCCCTATCCCTCCAAATCCTTCCCCCTCTCTGTCGACGGAGAGGGGGAACCGAAGGGAGTAAGGTAAGTTAATCTCCCGGGGGTAACTTAAAAACCTGCTTGTTCGTTATAGATGGGTGGAAGGGGGACAGTAAAATGATTAAAAGACTAACGATGGCGCTGATGGCCTGCCTGCTGTTGGCGCCGCTGGCTTTAGGGGGGTGCGGGGAAAAGGCGGCGTCGGGCGAGGGCTTTGCCATCTACCTGACCGGAAACGACATCCCTCCTTCAAAAATGGAGATGCAGAGCCACCTTGAGATAGCCGATGAACCGGTTATTTCGCTCGATGATATTGTTTCGTACCAATGGGATACCCATGAAATAGAGCTGACCGCTGAAGCTTTCACGCGGGTAATACAGATGAAAATACCTGTCTCCGGCCTGAGCTTTGTGGTCTGTGTGGATAAAGGCCCGGTGTACTGGGGCGCGTTCTGGACGCCCATCTCCTCGCAATCGTTCGGAGGTGTGACCATCATGACGCAGTCGCCGTTTCCCGGAGGGGATACGGTTACCCTGGAACTTGGCTATCCCTCGCCGGGCTTTTATAATGGTGAAGACCCTCGTTCCAACCCGGAAATAAGGGCCTCTCTGGAACAGGCGGGGAAGCTGAAATAAAAGCGCGCGGTATTCCTCAAGAAGATATACAGATAGTAGAAATCAGGCGGGCAAGTCCGGCCTTTTACCTTTGGCCGACTGTCATGCCCCTTTTCCCTTCAATGGATTGTCCCTCTTTCGTAAAGTCGCCAGATTCCGTATGAAATCGGAAAGGGATAAAGGGAGTTTTTAGTATCCCCTCTACTCTATCGTGGACTCCTTGCCGTAGAACCGCTCTTTCCAGGTAATGCCCGCCCCCACCAGCCACCGCCCCCCGGAGTAAAGCACGTTCAGCAGGTAGAAAATCATCCCCAGCGGGTGGAACCACAGGGAAACAACCGGCTCGCGGAAACGGTTGCATACCCGCCAGCGCATGTAAAGTATTATCGCCACCTGTAAAACCACCAGCCCGCGCCATAGCAGCGGCTCGGAGGGGTCGGTAAAGGTGTTCCACAGCCAGAAAAACGGCGCTATATAGAAAAGGTAGGCTATAATTATCAGGGCCACCAGCGCCACCGGTGCCATCGCCGCCACGGAGTAGATGGACTTGCCCAGCCCGTTCCAGGCGCCCTTGACGTCCCGGTACATTTTGCAGGAGACCACCGGTGACAGGTCCACGGCCACGTGCCGCCCGCCCATCCGGCTTACCTCCACCCCCATCCACACGTCTTCCACCAGCCTGTCGTGCACCGCCTTGTGCCCCCCGAAGTGCCAGTATTCATCGCGGGAGAAGAAAAAGAACTGCCCTATGCCCATGGACGGCTTGGGCTTTTTGGTGCGGTGCAGCCACCACATCGGTACCCAGCTGAGCAGGATAAAGTAGAACACCGGGATAATCACCCTGGTGGCGAAGGAGTCCGCCAGTTGGCGCGGAAAACCGGAAAGCAGGGCGGTCTTTTGCTCCAGGGCCAGCGCCAGCACGCTGCGCAGCATATGCGGTTCGTGTATCGTGTCCGCGTCCACGAACAGTAGCCACGAGCCTTTGGCCTCTCTGGCGAGTTGGTAGCAGGCGAAGGGCTTGCCCGCCCAGTCCTCCGGCAGCGGCTGCCCCTGGATGAGGCGGATGCGCCTGTCCTTTGAAGCCAGCTCCATGACGATAGCCCCCGTTCTGTCCGTGGAGTTATCGTCCAGCACCAGGATTTCGTAGTTGGGGTAGTCCTGCTTTTGCAAAGACGCCACGCAGGTGCGGATATTGTCCTCTTCGTCACGGGCGGGTATCAGCACGGATATTAAGGGAGCCGGCTGTGGCACCTTGCTGTTGGCGTCGGGGGTCTTCATGCTCCTAAGGTTGAGCACGAGGTTGAGCAGGAAGAGAGCCAGCCCGCCCGCGATGACTATCTGATATACCATTTACCAGCCTTTCTGTACCGTGGCGCCGGGTCAGTGGTTGCGCGACTGCACCCAGCGGAGGAGCCGTCCGTTCCAGCCGGGCAGAGTCCGCAGCGACTCGAAATGCTTGATGATGAAGATTCCCAGGATGCAGAGCATCAGCAAAAGCGACCATGACCGCCCGTCGGTAAGGAAAAGGTAAACTGAGGTGCCGGTCGAACCCAGGACGGGAATCCAGGAGTCCGTGTTCAGTACCATGAAGCCGATGAGCATGAAGATGATAAAGACCAGCAGTATGTCCCGCTGCGGCATCGCCAGCAGCACCCCGAAGGTAACGGATATGGCTTTGCCGCCCCGCATCTTCAGGAAGGGGGAAAAAGCGTGCCCCAGCACCGCGCTGGTGCCTATTAGCGCCAGGGAAATTCCGGGCAGGTGGCATACTTCGCTGGCGATGAGCACCATCGGCACGCCCTTGGCCACGTCCATCAGCACCGCCAGCAGCCCCATCTTGATGCTGCCGGCACGGAAGACGTTGGCCGCGCCGGGATTGCCGTCGCCGTAGGTGGTGATGTCCTTGCGCATCAGCCCGCGGCCTATCAGTACGGAGAAAGGCACGGCCCCAAGGAGGAAAGCCCCTATCGCCAGCAAGACCGTATTTGTCGTGTCCATTTGCTGTTCCTGTCAAGATTCGGATACCTTGACTGTCTTGGTATAATAGAACAAAACCACCCCTTTGGTCAAGTCCCGCCGGATATTTATTATTTTTGAAGCTGGTGCCGGGCAGCCGCACCCTGATTATTTTGCCCGTCAGCAGCATTATTTTTTTAACCGGGATGGCTTTTTAGACAAGTACGGCACCTTTTCCCGTGTGGTCGGAGCCTGTAGTAGTCCTGATACCCTTGCCGTTTATTATCGGGCAAGCCCCCCGCCCCGGTTTACTGGCGGGGGGCATTTAATTGGGGTATAATTGGGAGAAGTTACAGGCGGATATGAAGTGAAAAGTCTGGTACGTGAAGTCATAATTACGCTGGTGCTGGCGCTGGGACTGTTTTTCCTGGCCCGGGCTACCATTCAGACCTATGAGGTCTTCCAGACCAGTATGCTGCCCAACTTTAATCCGGGGGAGCGCGTGGTGGTCAATAAGGCCGTTTACTGGTTCGGCGGGGATCCCAAGCGGGGCGATGTCGTTATCTTTAAAGCCCCCAGCGGCGTCAAGGAGAACTGGATTAAGCGTATCATCGGTCTTCCCGGTGATACCGTGGCCATAACCGATGGCGTGGTGTACGTTAACGGCGTGATGCTGGCGGAGCCGTATATCAAAATGAGCTTTACCTACTCCATGGACAAGGTGACCGTGCCGGAGGGTAACTTCTTCTTCCTCGGGGATAACCGCGATGTCAGCAACGATTCGAGTCGGGGCTGGTTCATGCCTCGGGCCAATCTTCTCGGCAAGGCCTGGCTGATTTCCTGGCCGCCGTCCGAATGGAGCGTGGCTTTTAATTATGACCTCAACGACCAGGTTGCCGCCGCTACGGATTGATTTGACGGGATGAAGGATTATGACTGATAAAGTCGAAGCCATGTTTGAAAAGTCGGGCGCCCTGCTCCGGGGCCATTTCCTGCTGCACTCCGGCTTGCATTCCCCGGTCTACTGGGAGAAGTCGCTGGTCATCCAGTACCCGGAGCTCACGGAGAAGCTCTGCCGCATGATTGCCGACCATTACCGGAGCGTGGGAGTCGCCGTCGTGGCCGGCCCCACCACCCCCGGCATCATCCTGGCCTACGAGACGGCGCGGCAGCTGGGAGTGCGCGGCATCTTCGCCGAGCGGGACGAGTCTTCCGGCAGCGGCCGGGTGTTCCGCCGCGGCTTTACCATTGCCCCCGGTGAAAAAGTCCTTATTGTCGACGATGTTATGACCGCCGGCGGCTCGGTCAGCGAGGTCATCGCCGCGGTAAAAAAGCTCGGCGGCGATATCGTCGGGGTTGGCGTGCTCGTCCTGCGTTCCGCGCGGGAGCCGGACTTCGGCCTGCCCTTTTACGCCTGCCACCGCACGGATGTCGTTACCTACCAGCCCGCTTCCTGCCCCCTCTGTGCCCAGGGCGTCCCGCTGGTCAGGCCCGGCAGCAGCCAGGTCAAATAGCCGGTCATTCCGCGGAACGCCGTGACGTGCCTGCACGCCGTAGTGCGTTACCGTACGCAGGCGTGGCAATCTCACCCTTTGCCTTGAACCCTGACCCCAAATTAGCCATACATATATTGTGCAAACTGGGACATAGGTTACACTTTAGACCGGGGACATAGGTAACACTTTTCCTTTGGTTTCATCTAGTAAACCAAGCTTTAAGAAACTGAACCAGACTTCCCAGACTGTGTCTGTAATTTG
>JBAZGT010000043.1 GCA_041652735.1 Dehalococcoidales bacterium
CTTCCTGATGTCTTCTACTACCGTTTGTTTAAACTTCCCGGTATACGGTTTCCCTTTTGGCATAAAAATACACCCCTAAAGTTATTTCCAGCATATCATACTGTCCAACTTTAGGGGTGCAGTTCACTTAAGGCCCCCCTCCACTGAAAACTGATAACTGTAAACTGTCTACTCTCCCCCTACACCTCTCTGAACTCGCCCTCTACCGTCCCCTCGTCTTTACCGCCCTCGCCTCCCGGGGGAGGCGGCGGTTGCTGTCCGCCGGGGGGCGGCGGCTGGGCGCCGGGCGGGGGCTGCTGCGCCTGGTAGACCGCCTGGCCTATCTTCTGCATCGTTTCATTCAAAGCCTGCGTGGCGCTCTTGATTGTCTCGACGTTCGCGCCCTGCAAGGCGCTCTTGACCGCGGCTATCTTGGTTTCCGCCTCGGTATTGAGGTCGGCGGGAATCTTGTCCTTGTTGTCCCGCAGCGTTTTTTCCGCCTGGTAAGCGGCGGTATCCGCCATGTTCTTGGTTTCTATTTCCTCGCGCCGCTTGATATCCTCGGCGGCGTGCGCCTCCGCCTCTTTCTGCATCTTGCCCACCTCGTCCTTGGAGAGGCCGCTGGAGGCGGTGATGGTTATCTTCTGCTCCTTGCCGGTGCCTTTGTCCTGCGCCCGCACGTTAAGGATGCCGTTGGCGTCGAGGTCGAAGGTGACCTCGATTTGCGGCATGCCGCGCGGGGCGGGCAGAATGCCGTCCAGCATGAACCTGCCCAGCGTCCGGTTATCGGTCGCCATGGGCCGCTCGCCCTGGAGGATGTGTATCTCCACGCTCGGCTGGCTGTCCGCCGCCGTGCTGAATATCTGGCTTTTGGCGGTGGGGATGGTGGTGTTGCGGGGGATAAGGGGAGTGGCCACGCCGCCCAGGGTTTCTATGCCCAGCGTTAAAGGCGTTACGTCCAGTAAAAGCACGTCCTTGACCTCGCCCCTGAGCACGCCGGCCTGGATGGCCGCGCCGATGGCTACCACCTCGTCCGGGTTGACGCTCTTGTTGGGGTCCTTGCCGAAGTACTGCTTTACCTTGTCCTGCACCAGCGGCATGCGCGTCTGCCCGCCGACGAGTATTACCTCGTCGATCTGGGCGGTCGTCTTGCCGGCGTCGGTCAATGCCTGTTTGCACGGGCCGATGGTCTTTTCCACCAGGTCCATCACCAGCTGTTCGAGCTTGGCGCGGGTCAGCGCTATGTTGAGGTGCTTGGGGCCGCTGGCGTCCGCGGTGATAAACGGCAGGTTCACGTCTGTCTGCTGCACGCTGGAAAGCTCTACCTTGGCTTTTTCCGCGGCTTCCTTGAGACGCTGTAAAGCCGTCTTGTCCTGGCTTAAATCTATGCCCTGGTCTTTCTTGAACTCGGCCACCAGCCAGTCCATGATGCGCTGGTCGAAGTCCTCGCCGCCCAGGTGGGTATCGCCGTTGGTGGACTTTACCTGGAAGGTGCCTTCGCCCAGCTCCAGGATGGAAATATCGAAAGTTCCGCCGCCGAGGTCGTACACGGCCACCGTCTCGTCGGTCTTTTTATCCAGCCCGTAGGCCAGTGCCGCGGCGGTAGGCTCGTTGATGATTCTGAGCACGTTCAGCCCGGCGATGGCCCCGGCGTCCTTGGTGGCCTGCCGCTGGGCGTCGTTAAAATAGGCCGGCACGGTGACGACCGCGTCCGTGACTTTCTCCCCGAGATAAGCCTCCGCGTCCGCCTTTAGTTTCTGTAAAATCATGGCGGATATTTCCGGCGGACTGTACTCTTTGCCGCCCATCAGCACCCGCACGTCGTTATTGGGCGCCCTGGTGACTTTATAGGTCTTGCGCTTGGCGTCCTCTTCCACCGGCAGCTCGCGCCCGGCCGGTTCGCCCCATTTCCGCCCCATGAAGCGCTTGATGGCGTAGATGGTGTTTTCCGGGTTGACGATAGCCTGCCGTTTGGCTATCTGCCCCACCAGCCGCTCCCCGTTTTTATTTACCGCCACCACCGAAGGGAACAATCGGCTCCCCTCGGAGCTGGTGATTACCGTCGGTTCGCCGCCTTCCAGTACCGCCACCTCGCTGAAAGTAGTCCCTAAATCGATGCCTACTGCTTTAGCCATTTACTCTGCCTCCTTAGTCTCATCCGTGAATATCATGTGATAAATTTCATGAAAAAGATGTGACAAATATCAAATATTTATTTTTTTATTTAGTCAATGTCATCTTCGCCGACCGTATCCTCGGTTTCTTCCTCGCCCTTGCCCACGATGACGCGGGCGGGACGGAGCAGCTTGTCATGCAGGGTGTACCCCTTTTGAATCTCGGAAATGACCATGCCCTCTTTGCCTTTTTCCTGCCTTAATGCCTCGTGCAGGTTGGGGTCGAAGTCCATGCCCAGGGCGCAGATGGGCTTTACCCCCTGCCCCTCCAGGATGGTCTTGAACTTGCGCTCCACCAGCTTTACGCCTTCCACCCAGCCGCTCTGCGCGTATTCCTCCGGCACGGCGTTGAGGGCGCGCTCCAGGTCATCCAGCACCGGCAGGATATTGCAGTAAAGCGTGGAGTTGGCGTACTGGCTGAACTCCTGTCTTTCCTGCTCGGAGCGGCGCTTGAAGTTAATGAAGTCCGCCTGCGTCCGCTGCCAGGCGGTCAGGTATTCCTCGGCTTTTTGCTTCGCCTCGGCCAGCGCCTGTTCCAGGTCCGGCGTCTCTTCCGGCGCGGTCTCCCGGGGCATATCTTTATTCTTCTGTGTTTCTTCCGGGTCTTTTGGTTTCATAATCAGGCCCCGTAATAATTTATTTAGCTGGGTTCACTGCGGGTTTCTTTACCGTACAGGCCGCCCATCAGCTGGCTGAGCACCGAGGAAAGGTAATAGACCGTGGGTATCGTATGGGAATAGGGCATCCGGGTGGGCCCCACCACCGCGATGGTCCCGGAGACTTCCTCCGGCAGGCCGTAGCGGGCAATTACCACGCTGCAGTTGTGGATGGCCTCGAACTGGTTTTCCTTGCCGATGATGACGTGGACGCCCGGCTGCACCAGGCTGGTCGGGGCGATTACTTTAAGCAGGCCGCGCCGCTCGAACAGCTCCATCAATGTGCGCATCTGGCCGCTGTGGGCGAACTCCGGCTGGCCGAGCATGAAGTGCCAGCCTTCCAGGTACGGCTCCTGGTACTCTTTGCTGTCTTCCACGCGCATGATATCCACCAGGTAGACGGCCGCCTGTTTTTCAAACGGCGTCAGCTCCACTTTGCTTTCCGCTATCTGGCGGCTGGTCAGGCCGCTGAAAATGCCGTTAAGCTTGGCGCTGAGCAGGGAAAGGGCCGCCTGCGCCGCCGGCTCGTCAAAGGTTATCAGTTTTTGCTTGACCACGGCCCCGTCCAGCACCACCACCGCCAGAGCATTGGCGTCCTGCACGGCGATGAACTCCAGGTGCTTTAGTTTGCAGTCGGTGGACTTGGGCAAACTGACCACGGCCACGTTCTGGGTAAGCTTGGCCAGCAGCGTGGCGGTGAGGCTGACCCAGGCCTCCACCTCTTTCTCCACCTGGTGGAAGGTGTGGCTGATTAAATACTGCTCCTCGCGGGGCAGGGTAATGCTGTTTTCAATCGACTCCACGTAAAAGCGGTAGCCCCTGTCGGAAGGGATACACCCGGCGGAGGTGTGGGGCCGGATGAGATAGCCCTCTTTTTCCAGGCTGGCCATCTCGTTGCGGATGGTAGCCGGGCTTACCCCGAGGTTGGCCCTGTCCGCCACCACCTGGGATGGCACCGGCACCGCGTCGGTGATGTACTGCGCCACTATATAATTGAGTATTATGCCGCCCCTGGAAGTTATCATTTCAATCTCCGTTAGCAGTCTCCATGACCGACTGCTAATACTATTAATCTATCACCTCGGGGGGCGTTTGTCAAGGGTTTTTATAGCCGTAATCTCCCTTTTTCATCCCCCCGTCACTTTCCCCTTCCCCCCAACTATCAACTGTAAACTGTTAACTCCCTCTTACCCCTTTAAAACTTGCAACTCGCAGAAGGGCCGCCAGGTAATCCACCGACTTTTGTTAAGTTATCATTCCGTGCCTGACACGGAATCCAGCGGCGGGAAAAGGGGTGGATTCCAGCCTTCGCTGGAATGACATTTCCAGGTGTTGTTGTGGCAGCCGTCCATCACAACAATCCCTTCCCCCTTCCCTCTTCCCCCTAATCCCTAATTTCTCCCCCCTCTCCTTGACCCCCCAGCCTCTATATGTTAAATTGTAAACGTGGACATTACCTGGTTAGGACATTCCTGTTTCCGCATCAGAGGCAGTCAGGCCGTCATCGTTACGGACCCGTTTCCGCCGGACACCGGCTATACGCTGGGTAAAATCACCGCGGACATCGTGACCGTCAGCCACCCGCACCCTTCCCACTCGTTCCAGGAAGGCATTAACGGGGAGCACCGGCTGGTCAAAGGCCCCGGTGAGTATGAGATGAACGGCGTCCTGATGCTGGGCCTGACCACCTATCACGACTCCATCAAGGGGCAGGCCAAGGGGAAGAATACCATCTACCTGATGGAAGTGGACACCGTGGCTATCTGTCACCTCGGCGATATCGGCCACGTGATAAGCGACGCGCAGGTGGAGGAGCTGGGCAACGTGGATATCCTGATGGTGCCGGTGGGCGGCGTTTCCACCATTAACGCCTCCATGGCCGCGGAGACCGTCCGCAAGCTGGAGCCTAAGATTGTCCTGCCCATGCACTACAAGACGGATAAGACCACCCGGGAGCTGGAGCCGCTGGAAAACTTCCTCAAGGAAATGGGCGTTAGCCAGGCGGAGCCCAAGCCCAAGCTTACCGTCAGCAAGTCCAACCTGCCGCTGACCACCCAGGTGGTGGTGCTTACGGTCTAGCCCCCCGCCCCCCTCAATCGCGGTCCAGAAAATCCAGCAGTATCCGGTTGAACCGGCTGTTATCTTTTTGTTTGAACGGCGCGTGCCCGTAGCCCGGTATTATCTCCAGCCTCGCGCCCGGAATCAGCTTTTCCGCCCGGCGCGCCCCCGCCAGCGGCATGTAAGGGTCGAACCCTTTCCAGATGAGCAGCGTGGGCACTTTCAAATTCTGCAAAGCCGGGGTGCCCGCGTAGTTGTAGTCGTCCCCCTCCCGCGCCAGGAAGCGGGGAAACGGCTGGGTCTTGCCCGTCATGGTGCGCAGTAAGGCGAACCCGCTGAAAAGCGCCCTCCCCAGCGGCGATATCTTGCCCAGCCCGGTGGAGTCTATCAGCACGAGTTTTTTTATCTGTTCCGGCCGGGCGCCGGCCGCGTCCAGGCATACCCTCCCCCCTAAGGAGTGCCCTATCAGCACGGGGTTTTGTATCTGCAAAGCGTCCATGAAGTCCAGCAGAAAGTCCCGGAAGTCCGGCAGGTAGTAGCCCTTTTCGTCCCGCTCGCTCTCCCCGAAGCCGATGAGGTCCGGCGCGTAAAAGGTGAAGCGGTCTTTGAATGCGGACATAAAATCCAGCCAGTCGCGGGCATCGCTGGCGCCGCCGTGCGCCAGCACCACGGCCGGCCCGGAACCTGTCTTGAAGTAATGCGCGCGGCGGCCTTTTACTTCGAGCCGCCGGCTTTGCATACCGGCGCGTACGGGGTCATCGCTAGCGTCCATCGTGCGCCGTTTCGATATGAAGGTAGTTGATAAATCCCTCGAGCAGCCGGGAGACTATCCTCTCCGGCCGGTAAACGCAGAAAAAGTCGCGCGTCAGGCGCAGCCCCTTCACGCCCACCCGGGTGACCGCGCCCTGGGCCATGCAGTTTTTCACCGCCAGGCTGGAAACGAAGGCGATGCCCGCCCCCGCCGCCACCGCGGAGACCACCGACTGCGTGCTGCCCAGCACCATGTTGGGCGTCCATTTGCCGGTGGGGATGCCGGCCTGGGCCAGCAGGTTTTCCAGGCTGCGCTGCGTGCCGGAGGTAGCCTCGCGGAAGATAAGCGGCTCGCCCTCTATTTCATCCGGCGTAACCTCGCTCTTGCGGGCGAAGGGGTGGCCGGGGAAAACAATCAGCACTATTTCATCGCCGCCTATTTTAAAGGACGCCAGGTCTTTGCCCTCCGGCGGCACGCCGCAGAAGCCTATCTCGCAGGTGTTGTCCCGCACCCGCCCGATAACCGTCAGCGAATCGGAAACGTCCAGCCGGATATTCACCGCCGGGTAGCGTTTTTTAAACACCGCCAGCAGCGGCGGCAGCAGGAACTCGCCGGGAATGGTGCTGGCCGCTATGTGCAGGTCGCCGGAAACGTCGTCGCGCATGTGGTCCAGGTCTATAATCAGGCTTTCCCGCTCGGAGGCCACGCTCTCCGCGAAGCGCAGCAGCCGCTGCCCGGCCTGGGTCAGCGTAATCGTCCGCTGGCTGCGGTCGATGAGGCGCACCCCCAGCTCCTGTTCCAGTTTTTGGACCTGGAAAGATACCGCCGGCTGGCTGATGCCCAGTTGCCGGGCAACTTCTGAAAAGCTGCCCAGCCGCACTATTTCATGGAAAGTCTTTAGCTGGTCCGTATTCATATCACAAAACTATAAAAATTATTTATCTTATGCTAATATATTACTTATTGATATATTTAGCAAGGTCTGATATATTTAATCAGGTTAATTTTATCTCATTAAAGTCTGATAAACAAGAAAGGAGTTTTTCATATGGCTGATGGCAATGTAGAAATGTGGGAGGAATTGGGTATCGACCTCAAGACCCATGACGTCCTGATGAACGCCCTGGGTCCTATGTTCCAGGATATCTATCTGTCCCAGCAGAACCGCCCCGCCGGCATGGGCTTTTACGACTTCGTGGTGGGGGACATCCACGGCATCCGCGTGAAGGAACTGCGGGAGCACAGCAAGAAGGGCGGCAAGGTGGTAGCCACTTACTGCGTGTTCGTGCCGGAAGAGCTGGTCTGGGCGGCGGGGGGTATACCGGTAGGATTATGCGCCGGCACCCAGTTTTCCGTACCCGCGGCGGAGGCCGTGCTGCCCCGCAATACCTGCGCCCTCATCAAGTCTTCGTTCGGGTTTAAAATTGCGAAAATCTGCCCTTACGTGCAGGCCAGCGACCTCATCGTCGGCGAGACCACCTGCGACGGCAAGAAGAAAATGTTTGAAATCCTCAACGAGTACCACCCGGTTTACGTCATGGAAGTTCCCAATAAAAAGACGGAAAAAAGCCGCGCCCTCTGGCTGGAAGAAGTCAGGGCTTTCCGGGACAAGATAGAGGAGCTTACCGGCAATAAAATCACCGCGGAAAATCTGAAAAAGGCCATAGACCTGGTCAACGCCCGCCGCCTGGCTTTACAGCGGCTTTACAATCTGCGCAAGGCCAGCCCGACGCCCATCAGCGGCAAGGACGCTTTACTGGCTACCCAGGTATCTTTTTACGATGACGCCGCCCGCGATACCCAGATGCTAAGCACCCTCTGCGACGAGCTGGACAAGCGCGTGGCCGCCGGCGAGGGCGTGGCCTCGGCCGATGCCCCCCGCATCCTCGTCTCCGGCAACCCCATGGCTATCCCCAACTGGAAGCTGCACCACCTCATCGAGACCGCCGGGGCGGTGGTCGTTTGCGAGGAGTCCTGCACCGGCACCCGCTTTTTCTCCGACCTCGTGGAGCCGGTCAAAGGCGGTCTGGACGATATGCTGAAGGCCGTGGCCGACCGCTATATGCATATCCACTGCGCCTGCTTCACCCCTAACGAGGACCGCCTGGATGATATCGTCCGGCTGGCCAAAGAGTATAACGTGGACGGCGTGATTCACTATAATCTCCAGTTCTGCCACACCTATGCCACGGAAGCGGTACAGGTGGAAAAGCGGCTGGAAAAAGAAGGCATACCCCTGCTGCGGGTGGAGACGGACTACTCCGACGAGGACGCCGGCCAGCTCAAGAGCCGCATTGAAGCCTTCCTGGAGATGGTCAAGAAATAATGCGTCCTTTCCCCTTATCCCCTCCCTTGATAGGAGAGGGCAGGCCTGCCTTGAGCGCGGCCAAAGGGGTAAGGAAAAAAGGTTCCCCCTTCCATCCCCATCATCCCTCTCCCCGCCCGCGGGGAGAGGGACAGAGGGTACAGACCGGGTACAATGGTAACAAAATAGACCGGGCACATGGGTTACAGATAAGGTATTGGTGGAGGTGCGCCGATGCCTTGGAAAGAGACCTGTGCCATGGATGAGAAAGTGCAAATGATT
>JBAZGT010000044.1 GCA_041652735.1 Dehalococcoidales bacterium
GGCAAGAGGAAAAGCCAAGAAAGTAGCCCTCGTCGCCTGCATGAGGCGGCTGCTCACTATCATGAACTCAATTTTAAAACATCAAAGAGCTTGGCAATATGTATAAATTAACACAGTTGCTCTCCGTTGACAGAGAGGGGGAGGAAAAAAGGGGAAATGTCCCGGTTATTTGACTTTTACGTTATGGCTTTGAGCTTTGCGTTTTGAGCTTTGCGTTTTTTTGTTTAATTATTCCCACCCATTTGCCCCTTACTTTACACTCCATTATAATAAAATCATGCATGAGGCGAGCATCACGGATAGCCTGCTGTCCCTGGCGCTGGAGAAGGCCAGGGAAGCCAAAGCTCAAAAAATCACCCGCATCAACCTGGTGTTCGGGGAGCTGTCCGGGGTAGTGGGCGAGTGCGTGAAGTTCTACTTCGACGTTATCAGCAAAGATACAGCGGCGGACGGCGCGGAGCTTGCCTGGGAGACGCGCCCCGCCCGCATCCGGTGTCGCAAATGCGATAAAGAGTTCACCCCCATCGACCAGGACTGGACCTGCCCGGACTGCCATGAAATCAGCCTGGAGATAGTGTCCGGCCGGGAATGCTATATGGAAAGTATCGAGGTGGAATAGATGTCCGTTAAAGTAATCACCGTGGGCGAAAAAATACTCGGGGCGAACGAGGTAAAAGCGAAGGAAAATAAAATACGGCTGGACAAACACGGCATCCTGACGGTCAACATCATGTCATCGCCGGGGGCGGGCAAGACCAGCCTGATTCTGAGCACCATCAAGCGGATGAGCCAAGAGGCGCGCATCGCGGTTATCGAGGGGGACGTGGCTTCCAGCGTGGACGCGGAGAAAGTGAACGCGCTGGGCATCCCGGCGGTGCAGATTAACACTAACGGCGGCTGTCACCTGGACGCTTTTATGGTGGCGGACGCGCTGGACAACCTGCCGCTGGCAAAGCTGGACCTGCTCTTCATCGAGAACGTGGGCAACCTCATCTGCCCGAACAACTACAAGCTGGGCGAGGATATCCGGCTGATGATAGCCAGTATGCCGGAAGGCGATGACAAGCCCTATAAATACCCCGCCATGTTCGCCGACAGCGACGTGGTCATCCTGAACAAGACCGACCTCCAGCCCTATCTTGACTTCAACGAAAGCTCTTTCCGCCAGATTGTGACCGGGCTGAACCCGGACGTGACCATCTTCCCGGTATCCTGCAAGGCGGGGTCGGGGATGGACGCCTGGTTCGGCTGGCTGGCGGCGGCGCTGAAAAACAAGCGGGGGAAGTAAGGAGAATTATCTCACCCTTCGACAGGCTCAGGGTGAGCGGATTTTTATAGTCCGAAGCAATATTACGTCGCCCTTCGACGAGCTCAGGGTGAGCGGATAATTGGAATCCAAATAATACGTCCGCTCATGGTGAGCACGTCGAACCATAGCGGGGGAATACAGGAATGAGTTTTTGGGTTTATATCCTTGAGTGCGCCGATAGGAGCTATTATACCGGCCATACGGACGACCTGGAAAAACGTTTAGCCGGGCATGAACAAAAAGTGTTCAAATGCTATACCTCAACCCGGCTCCCGGTTAAATTAGTTTTTTGTGATGAATTTCCAAGTAGAGAAGATGCCTTCGCCAGGGAAAGGCAGATAAAGGGCTGGTCACGGAAAAAGAAGCAGGCGCTAATTAAAAAGGATTGGGATAAACTTGTAAGATTAGCGAGAGGAAAAAAGGCTTCACCCTTCGACAGGCTCAGGGTGAGCGGATTTTTGTAGTCCAGGGGAATATTACGTCACCCTTCGACAGGCTCAGGGTGAGCGGTGTGATATAGTATTTTGTTAATAGTCCCGCTCATGGTGAGCATGTCGAACCAGAACGGGAAAAGGGGGGAAATATCACACTCCGACAGGCTCATGGTGAGCGGAGTTTTGTAGTCCAGGGGAATATTACGTCGCCCTTCGACAAGCTCAGGGTGAGCGGGTGGAAGTATGCAGGAAAAAAACAGAGCAAGCCTGGTACGCGTTAGCGTGCGGGGGGTGGTGCAGGGGGTGGGTTTCCGTCCCTTCGTGTACCAACTGGCGAGCAAAAACGGGCTGCGGGGGTGGGTATGCAATACCTCCGAGGACGTGAAAATCGAGGTGGAGGGGGAGCCGGCCAGCATCGACGCTTTCCTGTCCGGCCTGCGGGAGCAGTCGCCGCCGCTGTCCCACATCGAGGATATTACGGTCACGGCGGGAAAGCCCGCCCGTTACGACAATTTTGAAATCCGCCCCAGCCGGCCGGAAGCAGGCAAGTACCAGCTCGTTTCCCCGGACATCGCCACCTGCCCGGACTGCCTTAAAGAGATTTTCAACCCCGCCGACCGCCGCTACCGCTACGCCTTCACCAACTGCACCAACTGCGGCCCGCGTTTCACCATAATTTCCGATATCCCCTACGACCGACCTAACACCACCATGAGGGAGTTCACCATGTGCCCGGAATGCCGGCGGGAATACGAAAACCCGCTGGACCGCCGCTTTCACGCCCAGCCCAACGCCTGCCCGGCCTGCGGCCCGCGGCTGGAACTGGCGGATGCCAAAGGGCGCGCCATGCCCGGCAAGGACGTGATACAAAAGAGCGCCGAACTGCTGAGAGACGGCAGGATACTGGCGGTAAAGGGGCTAGGAGGCTTCCTGCTGGCCTGCGACGCCACCAATACGGACGCCGTAAACACCCTGCGCCGGCGCAAGAACCGCCCGGCCAAGCCCCTGGCGATAATGGTCGCGGATATGGAGGAAGCCCGGAAATACTGTGCTATAACCAAAGCGGAGGCCGAGCTAATGGCCTCTCCGGGCAGTCCCATCGTGCTGGTAAAGCGCCGGGAAAAATCCGGGCTATCCGAGGCGGTGGCGCCGGGGCTGAAATACCTGGGCGTGATGCTGCCCTACACCCCGCTGCACCACCTGCTGCTGCGGGAGACAGGGCGGCCGCTGGTGATGACCTCCGGCAATATCAGCGAGGAACCAATCGCGCGGGACAACGACGAAGCGCTAAGACGGCTCGGCGGCATTGCGGACTATTTTATCCGGCACAACCGGGGCATCTACGCCCGCTATGACGACAGCGTAATGACCGTGGAAGGCGATATCCCCCGCTTTACGCGGCGGGCGCGGGGCTACGCCCCCTATCCCGTCCGCCTCCCCTATCAAAGCCGTCAGATACTGGGATGCGGGGCGGAGGAAAAGAACACCTTCTGCCTGACGCGGGACAATTACGCCTTCGTGAGCCAGCATATAGGGGACATGGAGAACCTGGAGACGCTGGAACATTATGTCAACACCATCGCCCTGTATAAAAAGCTTTTCCGCATCCAGCCGGAGATTATTGCCTACGATATGCACCCGGAATACCTCCCCACCAGGTACGCCGGGGAGCTGGCGGAAAAAGAAAAGGTGAAACCCGTGCCGGTACAGCACCACCACGCGCACATCGCGTCCTGCCTGGCGGAAAACGGGGTCAGCGGGCGAGTAATCGGGGCAGCGCTGGACGGCACCGGCTACGGCACCGACGGGCATATCTGGGGCGGCGAGTTCCTGGTGGCGGACTTTAAATCTTTCACCCGGGCGGGGCACCTGGAATACCTCCCGCTGGCGGGGGGCGCTTTAGCGATTAAGAAACCCTACCGCACGGCGCTGGGGTATATGACGGCGCTGGACATCCAGCCGGACGAAAGGCTGCCGCTTTTAAAATGGGCGGCTAACGGAGAGTACGAGATTATCCGCGACCAGGTGAAAAAAGGCATCAACGCGCCGCCGACATCCAGCATGGGCAGGCTGTTCGACGCGGCGGCGGCGCTGTCCGGGGTGCGGGGGGTGATAGCGTACGAGGCGCAGGCGGCGATAGATTTGGAGTCGGCGGCTAACGACGCGCCGGGTGAGGAAGGCGCCTATCCCTTTACTTGCGCGGAAGAGGACGGCGTCCACATTATAAAAGTGCACGATTTGATAGCGGCGATAATCAAGGACGTAATAAAAAACACCCCTAAAGCCGCTATAGCCGCCCGGTTCCATAACACCGCGGCGCAAATGATAGCGGAGACCTGCCGCAGGATAGCCGGGCAGACCGGCTTAAAAGAGGTAGCCTTGAGCGGCGGCGTTTTCCAGAACCGGCGGCTTACCGTCAAATCCACAGGCCTGCTTGAAGCGGCGGGCTTTAAGGTTTATACTCACCGTCAGGTGCCCTGTAATGACGGGGGGATATCTTTAGGGCAGGCGGCGGTGGGGAATTTTGCGGAGATATAAGGAAATACTCACCCTTCGACAAGCTCAGGGTGAGCGGGGTTACGGAGTCCCAGGGGTATATTACGGCACCCTTCGACAAGCTCAGGGTGAGCGGAGGTGCGAGGCCAAGATGGAGATTGCCACGTCGCTATGGTTCGACAAGCTCACCATGAGCGTTCCTCACAATGACAACAGTAAATAAAGAGGGGGTAGAAAAGGAGTAAGGCAAATGACGAAAAAGACATTCGGACCACAGCCCTGGCTTATTCCCAACCCCACGGTACTGGTGGGTTCCACGTTTAACGGCAAGCCCAACTTCGCGCCTTTTGCCTGGTGCGGCATCACCGGCGGCGAGCCGCCTACCGTATCCGTGGGGGTGCGGCCGCAGCGGCATACCCTGAAAGGCATTTACCAGAACCTGACCTTCTCCGTGAACATCCCGTCCGTCGACCTGATAAAGGAGACCGACTACTGCGGGATGGTATCCGGCCTGGATACGGACAAAGTAAAGACCTGCGGCTTCAAGGTATTCTACGGCAAACTGCTCGACGCCCCGCTTATCGAGCAGTGCCCGGTCAACCTAGAATGCGAGGTAGCCCACCTGCTGAACCTCGGCTCCCACATCCTCATCGTCGGAAAAATTATAGAGTCGCACGTGACGGAAGATTGCCTTACGGACGGCCAACCGGATATCATGAAGATAAGACCCTTTGTGTACAGTCGGGGTCCCGCCGCCCGCTACAACGCGGTCGGGGAGGTTATCGGGCAGGCTTACGACATCGGCAAAGCGCTGAAAAAATAACCGGGAGTATCGAAATGAAAAAGACCAGGCTGGAACCCATGCCGCTGCTTTTCCCCCACCCCACGGTAATGGTGGGCATAGACGTGGACGGAAGGCCGGACTTCGTGACGGTGGCCTGGGCGACGATAGCCTGCGGCACCCCGCCGTGGATAGCGATAGCGCTCAACCGCGTGCGTCACTCCTTGAAGGGAATCCGCGAGAAAATGGTCTTCTCCGTCAACATCCCCAACACGGCGCTGGTCAAGGAAACGGACTACTGCGGCATCGCCACCGGGGCCAAGCACGATAAAGCCAAAGAGTGCAACTTCAAGGTCTTTTACGGGGACATACCCGGGGCGCCGTACATCGAGCAGTGCCCGCTGAACATAGGGTGCACGGCCGAGCACATTTTGAAGCTGGGCAGCCATTACCTGGTGGCGGGGCCGATTAAAGAGATTTACGCCTCCGACGACTGCCTGACCGACGGCAAGCTGGACGCGGGGAAAATCGACCCGATAGTTTACATGACGTATCCGGGCGGGACCTACCACCGGCTGGGGGAAGTAATCGGCAAGGCTTTCAGCGACGGCAAGCAAATCCGCGATGTGAAGGATGACTGGGAAAGGCAGCTGGCGAAGTAGGGGAAAAGAGACAGTATAGTTCACTCTGCGACCCTCACGCGCTATGGTTCGACCCTCCTACGCTGAAGCTATGAAGGGCAGGCGAGCTCACCATGAGCGCTAAGGAAAGCAGGCAAACCCAGGATGAACGGAATGAGGTAAAAAATGTGTTTAGCCATACCGGCGCTGATACGGTCGGTTAACGGGGAGCAGGCGGTGGCGGACATCGAGGGAGTGACGCGGGAAATCAGCCTCCAGCTTACGCCGGAAGCCAAAGAGGGCGATTACGTGCTGCTGCACACCGGCTACGCCATCAGCATCATCGACCCGGGGGAGGCGGAAGAGACGCTAAAGCTTTTAAGGGAGATGACGGAGGCGGAGTGAGGGACACAACCTTTCCCCCTCGTTCCCCCTCTCCGCTGGCAGAGAGGGGGAGGCTTTTAAGGGCGGGGAAAAGGGGAGGGGAGGAAAACTCCTTCTTATCCCTTTCCGATTCGTTCTTCATACGGAATCTTCGACTTTTTCAAGGAGGGACGCCAATACCCCGAACATAAAAAAGGCAAAACATGGATTCCAGCCCCAGATTGTCATACGGGGCACGGCAGCGCTGGAATGACAGATAGAATTATATGAAATACGTTGAAGAATACCGGGACGCGGAGCTGGGGAAAAAGCTTTTGGAGCGGATACGGCATCGCTCCCGCAAGCCCGCCCGGCTGATGGAGTTCTGCGGCGGGCACACGGTGGCTATTTTCAAGCACGGGCTGCGGCAGCTATTGCCCCCCAACATCCAAATGCTTTCCGGTCCCGGCTGCCCGGTGTGCGTGACCGCCGCCGCGGACCTGGACAAAGCCATGGCGCTGGGCAAACTACCCGGCGTGATTATTACCAGCTTCGGGGATATGATTAGAGTGCCGGGGAGCCGGTCCAGCCTGCAAAAAGCCAAAGCGGAGGGCGCGGACGTGCGCATCGTCTACTCGGCGCAGGACGCTATAGGTATAGCGCGGGACAACCCGGCGAAAACGGTGGTGTTTATCGGCATCGGGTTCGAGACCACCGCCCCCACGATTGCGGCCTCGGTATTGCAGTCGGAAAAAGAACAGATTAAAAACTACTGCGTCCTCTCCCTGCACAAGGTCTGCCCGCCCATCATGAAAGCCATTTTAGACCTGGGCGAGGTGCGGCTGGACGGCATCGTCTGTCCCGGGCACGTCAGCGCCGTGATCGGGTCGCGCCCCTACCAGTTCCTGGCCGACGATTATCATATGGCCTGCGCCGTGGCCGGATTCGAATTCGTGGATATTTTGCTGGCCATAGATTTACTGGTGGAGCAAATCGAAAGCGGGCGGCCGGAGGTGGCGGTACCCTACCGGCGGGGGGTAAAGGAGGGGGGCAACCCGGCGGCGCTAAAGCTGATGGATACCGTCTTTGAGGTCGGGGAGGCGGACTGGCGGGGCATCGGGATAGTGCCGGACAGCGGACTGAAGCTGCGCCAGCGATACGAAAGCTTCGACGCCGAAAAGCGGTTCGACATCAAGGTCAGTCCCGCTCAAGAGCCCAAAGGCTGTATCTGCGGGGCGGTGCTGCGGGGCGTGAACACCCCTAACGACTGCAAGCTTTTCCGCCGGACCTGCACGCCGGAAAATCCTGTGGGGCCGTGCATGGTATCGTCCGAGGGGGCCTGCGCGACCTATTATGAGTATGGAAGTGAAAAGTAGAGAGCTATTTGTTGTCAGTTATTAGTTGTCAGTTATCAGTTATTAGTTCACCATCACCCTGGTACTCTCCCGTCAAGGGAGAGAATAGAAAAGGAAACGGATAGGGGGATATGAACTGCACCCCTAAAGTTGGACAGTATGATATGCTGGAAATAACTTTAGGGGTGTATTTTTATGCCAAAAGGGAAACCGTATACCGGGAAGTTTAAACAAACGGTAGTAGAAGACATCAGGAA
>JBAZGT010000045.1 GCA_041652735.1 Dehalococcoidales bacterium
ATTACAGACACAGTCTGGGAAGTCTGGTTCAGTTTCTTAAAGCTTGGTTTACTAGATGAAACCAAAGGAAAAGTGTTACCTATGTCCCCGGTCTAAAGTGTAACCTATGTCCCAGTTTGCACAAGAGAAGAAAGGGTCGGCCTTTCCCCCTTTGTCATTCTGACGAAGGTCAGAATCCACTCTATGGCATCCTTCATTTATAAAATTCGTTCTTGGATTCCCGCTTTCAGCTTCGAGTTAGTTTGTTACTTGCCACCTGTAACTTTTTCCCGTATTATAATAAAATCTTTCTCCTTTGGAGGCCCGTATGAGATGGCAGCAGCTTATCGTGGATATCTATAAACGCATGACGGAGGAAGTGGAGCATACCCTCGACGGCCTGACCACGGCGGATTTGCATCAACGACCCGCCCCCGGCGCCAACTCCATCGGCTGGCTTATCTGGCACGCCACCCGCAGCATGGACCGCACTATCGGGGACGCTATCCTGGGCGAACAGCTCTGGGTCAGGGACGGCTGGCATCGGAAATTCAATATGCCCCCCGACCCCCTGGACACCGGCTACGGCCACACGGACGCTCAGGTGGACGCTTTGAAAATCCCGGACGTTCAAACCCTCCTGGACTACCACCGCGCTGTCATGCGGGTCATGCTGGCCGCTATGGACAAACTCACGGAAGAGGAGCTGGATAAGGAGTACCCCTTTTCCCTGGAGCCGGGCGCCAAACGGGCTTTTGCCCGCCGCATCCTGTCCAACGTCCATGATATCCAGCACGTGGGCCAGGCGGCCTATGTCCGCGGCTTAATCAAAGGCCGCGGCTGGTACGGACGTTAGCTCCCCTTGTAATTTTGAGTCGTAAAACAAAAGGTGCGGCCAGGCGTCTTGAAGTTGAAACGTATTGGCGTCTCCCTCCTTACCAGCGGGGAGGGAGAAAAGAGAAGGAAGGGTCGGCCTTTCCCCCTTTGAAAACAGTAGGGGCGGGTTTCAAACCCGCCCCCGTACTATCAAATATTATCTAAAAACGGCTATCTAACGTCCGCTTCTTTCCCGTACGCCCTTTGCGGCGTTACGCCCCGCGCCACCGCCGCCGCGATAACCGCTTTCACGATATCTCCGGCGATGAACGGCACCGCGCCGAGCATCATTACCTGCCCGAAGCCAGCCGGCTCGCCTTTAATCAGGGAAAGCCAGAAGTGGAGCTGTAAAAGCCCCGGCCCATAAATAAGGATGAAGTTGGCGAAGAGCATCAGCCCCAGCATCGGCAGGAAGCGGCGCGACTTCACAAACTTGTCTGTGAAATAGCCCAGGAAAAGCGCCGCCAGAATAAACCCGATGATGTAGCCGCCGGTAGGCCCCGCTATATAGGCCGCCCCGCCGCTGAATGTCTCGAACCAGGGCACCCCCGCCGCCCCCAGCCCCATGTATATCCCCATGCTGATGCCGCCCCACCACGCCCCCAGCAGCACGCCCGTCAGCAGCACGCCCAGCGTTTGCCCGGTAAAAGGAATGGGACTCCACGGCACGTGGACTCTTAGCTGGGCCAGCAGCCCCATGACGATAGCCATGCCGCAGGCCAGCGCCGCTTTCTTGGGAAGCGCCAGCTCGTAGCGCCACTTGAAAACCTGGTACTTGGTCTCGCTGATTCTTGCGCCTAAAGTCATCTTTATCTCCTGAAATTATGATTCCGGAAATACGGTGAGTTTAAGTCTACCTGGCGGTGGGTTTTTCCGTGCCGAGTATGGCTATCTCTATTTTATGGCCGCAGTGAGAGCAGGTGATATTCATGGTGATCGGCTGTTTCATCACGCGCTCGGCCACCGCGGAGACAACCGAGTCCACGTTGTCCAGCCGGCTGTCCAACAGCTCCAGTTGCTTTTCCAGCTTCTTGACGTCGGCGGCCAGTCCCTGTGCTTCTTCCGGTTTTGCCAATGTATTATCCCTCTTAAGTTATAGTCAGACCCATTATAGCTTTGATGCTCGATTATGTCAAAAAAATTTATTGTCATCCTGAGCCTTCACGGTTTGTCAGGATAAGCTTTAAGAAGGAGCCCGATTTAAGGGTATCGGCGTCTCCCTTTCGTAAAGGGAGATAAGAGAGGGATTTTGCTTAGTTACATATTGCTTTCTCCCCGTTCGGGGGGTATAATCCTGTTACACCTTATCTTCCGGTATTGAGGAGGATAAAATGAAGGAAAAAGAGGTAGGCACGGTAAGCGATTTCTTTGCCCACGTGGTGGTGGCCGGCATAATGCTGACCGGCGCGCTCAGGGTAGGGGACAATATCCGCATCAAGGGGCATACCACGGACCTTGAGATTCCCGTGACCTCGATGCAAATCGACAACAAGGATGTCGCCGTGGCTAAAAAGGGACAATCGGTAGGCATCAAGGTGCCGGAGCGCGTCCGCCCGGGAGATACGGTCTATAAGGTAACGTAATAGTTAGAACTCGAAGCGTAAACCCCCGTCGCCCCTTCCTCCCTACTGTCCACTGTTAACTGTTAACTGTAAACTGTTAACTAATAACTCCAATGCTTTTGTCATTTTGGCTATAGCTTCACGCTGCCCTCCGGTAATACCTCCGCACCCCCGGCAGCGCCGCCAGAATCAATAGCGCCGCCCCCCACGTCCCCATCACCGGCTGTAAAAAGCTGATATAGCCCAGTAAGGCCGTCTCCGTGATAATCCAGATGAGCAGTATTATCCCCGCCGCTAAAGCGCCCGACCATGCCCAGTGGTAGCTTTTGAGGGGGTTCAGGAAGGAAAGCCCCCGCCACCCCGTCTTGAGCAGCCCCGCCCCCACCATCAGCGGAAAAACCCCCACGAAAATAAACAGTATTATGCCGGGTATGAGGAAATCGGAAAATGGCGAGCCGTTCAAGACATCCGTGGACATCCCTATCAAGTCGCCGTCCGGGGATAGAAACAGCATCGGCCCGCTGATGATGGCCGCTGCGCCCAGGAAAATAACCAGGACAATCAGCAGCCATACTCCAGGCGGTCGCCCCTTGGTCTTTTCCAACCTTCCCCCTAATCTCTTTCCCCTAATCTCTAATCTCTAATCCCTAACCTATACTCTTCACCAAATTCGCCATCTCTATGGCGCTTACCGCCGCGTCGAAGCCCTTGTTGCCGCTCTTCGTCCCGCTGCGCTCGATAGCCTGCTCCAGCGTATCGGTGGTGATTACCCCGAAGATGACCGGCACCCCGGTGTGCAGCCCCACGCTGGCGATGCCCTTGCTCACCTCGGCCGCGATGTAGTCGAAGTGCGGCGTGCCGCCCCTTATCACCGCCCCCAGGCAGATGACCGCGTCGTATTTCTTGGTTTCCGCCATTTTCTGGGCGATAAGCGGAATCTCGAACGAGCCGGGCGTCCAGGCCACTTCCACGTCCGTTTCCGCCACCCCGTGGCGCAGCAGGGCGTCCGTCGCCCCTTCCAGCAGCTTGCCGCTGAAGAACTCGTTGAAACGCGATACCACCACCCCGAACTTCAGCCCTTTGCCGATTAGGTTGCCTTCGTATTTCTTGCTCATCCTGAACTCCTTAGTTTAGTTTATCGCCCTCGGCGTCGATGATGGAAAGCAAATGCCCCATCTTGTCCTGCTTGGTGCGTAAATAGCGCTTGTTATGGGGATTGGGCTTGGGGGTCAGCGGCAGTTGCTCTACGATTTGCAGCCCGAAGCTGGTCAGCCCGCTCATTTTCTTGGGGTTATTGGTCATGAGCCGCATCTTCTTGATGCCCAGGTCGGCCAGTATCTGCGCCCCCACCCCGTAATCGCGCTGGTCGGCCTTAAACCCGAGCGCCAGGTTGGCCTCTACCGTGTCCATGCCCTTGTCCTGCAAGGCGTAGGCTTTTATTTTGTTATGCAGCCCGATGCCCCGCCCTTCCTGCCGCATGTAAAGCACCACCCCCCGCCCCGCCTCCACGATGCGCTGCATCGCCATTTCTATCTGGTCGCCGCAGTCGCAGCGCAGGCTGTGGAAAACGTCGCCGGTCAGGCACTGGCTGTGCACCCGCACCAGCACCGGCTCATCGGTGGCCACGTCGCCCAGCACCACCGCCAGGTGCTCGGCGGGGTCGGTATTGCTTTTGTAGGCTATCACCGTAAAGTCTCCGAACTTGGTAGGCAGCTTGGCCTCGGCCACTCTCTGCACCAGCCTTTCGTGCCCGTAGCGGTAGGAGATAAGGTCCGCCACGCTGATTATTTTCAGGTCCAGCTTTTTCGCGATTTTTTCCAGTTGGGGTAAACGCGCCATGGTGCCGTCATCGTTCATAATCTCGCAGCAGACGCCGGCCGGTTTCAGCCCCGCCATTCTGGCCAGGTCCACCGTGGCCTCGGTCTGTCCGGCGCGTACCAGCACCCCGCCGTCCCGGGCGCGCAGCGGGAACATGTGCCCCGGCATGGCTACGTCCTCCGGCTTGGTTTTGGGGTCGACCATTACCTGCACCGTTCTGGCCCTGTCCGCCGCCGATATGCCCGTGGTCGTGCCGAACTTGGCCTCCACGGCTACCGTGAAAGCCGTGCCGAAAAGCGACGTGTTGTTGCTGACCTGCATCGGGATGCGCAGCGCGTCCAGCCGCTCGCCGGTCATGGGCAGGCAGATAAGCCCCCGCCCGTGCGTGGCCATGAAGTTGATGGCCTCCGGCGTCACTTTTTCCGCCGCCATGATAAAGTCGCCCTCGTTCTCGCGGTCCTCGTCGTCCACCACGATGACGAATTTGCCGTTCTTGATATCTTCGATAGCCTCGGGTATGGTTGCCAGTGCCATGGTTGTTCTCCTTATATCGCAGGGCTTCAGTTTACCGGGAAGCCGTGCTCCTGTAAAAATGCCGCGGTAATGCCTTGGTTGGCGGGTTGGTTGTATTCCGCCACGTATTTGCCGATGATGTCCGCTTCTAAATTCACCGTGTCCCCCGCCTTTTTAGCGGCCAGGATGGTGTGCCGCTGCGTGAATCCCACGATGGATACCCCGAAGGTTTCCTTGTCCTTCGTGGTCACGGTGAGGCTCGTGCCGTCCACCGCGATAAATCCCTTCTCCACGATGTATCTCATAATTTCCGCCGGGGCTTGGAAGCGCATTATCACCGCCCCGCCCTCCGGCACGACCTGCGCCACCTTGCCCGTCCCGTCGATATGCCCCTGCACCAGATGCCCCCCGATTTCCCCGTTGAAGGCCAGCGGCCTTTCCAGGTTGACCCTGTCCCCCGGGCGCAAACGGCACAGGTTGGTCCGCTTTAGCGTTTCCGGCATCACGTCTGCCGTGAACGTCCTGGCGTTGAAAGCGGTGACCGTCAGGCAGACGCCGTTAACCGCCATGCTCCCGCCCAATTCCACGCCCTTGAGCACGGTATTGGCGGCCACGGTCAGCTTGTCCCCTGTAACGGAGACAATACTCCCTGCTTCCTGAACGATGCCGGTAAACAAACCCTTACCCCTTAGAGGAAACCCGATTATTTGATATCATTTTAACACTTGTCATAAGACAGGCGCAATAAATTAATAGTGTCATTCCAGCGCAGCCGTGCCCCGTATGACAATCGGAGGCTGGAATCCATTCTCCGCCTGCCACTAACTTTGGGGTATTGACGTCGCCCTTTGAAAAAGTCCCGATTCACCCTGTTCATCCGGGATTCCGTATGAGGAACGAATCGGAAGGAGATAAGAGGGGGATTTTAGTCCCCCGCCCTTTTGCCCTGACACCATCCCGTGGAAAAACGGGATCCAGGTACACCGGAGCTAGGCGAATTTACGCCTGAATTAAGCTCATTTTGAAATAATTGGATTCCGGCTTGCGCCGGCATGACATGCTAATGTGTCATCGCGTGGAGTCCCGATGCAAGCGTGAGTTCCGCCTCTCCTTATCCCCCCACCCCGTCATTCCCGACCTGATCGGGAATCCAGCCGCCTCCACCCATTATCCCCCAATAAATGTAGGGGCGGGTTTCAAACCCGCCCGGTATTCCCCCTCCCCCCTCATCTTTTGCTCTTAATCTGTATTTTTGTGCCGTACCCTTCTCCCCGCGCCCTCCCGATGCACGCAGTAAATCGGGAAGATTAAGGTATTATTATTCAGACCTTGGAAATTCCACTATCGGTTGTCTCCTCTCTGCCTGCGGAGAGGAGACCAAGAGAAAAGGTGAGTTCAGTATTTCGTATTTCCCCCGGAGGAAAAGGAGTGGTATCTGCACACTAATAACTATCAACTGTCAACATGAATGACCAATCGGCAGGGGAAAGAGGGGGATTATCGTCTCCCCAAAAAAGTAAAGGGGCGGGTCTTTATGAACTGCACCCCTAAAGTTGGACAGTATGATATGCTGGAAATAACTTTAGGGGTGTATTTTTATGCCAAAAGGGAAACCGTATACCGGGAAGTTTAAACAAACGGTAGTAGAAGACATCAGGAA
>JBAZGT010000046.1 GCA_041652735.1 Dehalococcoidales bacterium
CTATGACGCCCACGTTTTCTATGGTAGGCGTCAACTTCAGAGTCCCGGTGGTCGTGCCGTTACTGGCGGCAAACACCTGACCCGGGAGCAGTCCGGCCAACAGAATAACGACTACAAGGCAGATGCCTGAAAAATAAACCGATTTTTTAGTATTCATAATAACACCTGGAGAATATCGGGACACTATTTATAACGGTTTCCGGGGGATTTTGATATCGATTATTGAATGTTATTTTTGTTACCGATATTACCATTATACAATTATATGCATCAATTGTTAAACAATAGTTCAGAATAACAATATTCCAGCCTTGCTGAAAGAGGCGTAACTTTATTGAGTAAAAGAGGAGGTCAAGTAGCACGGGCTGCTGTCAGATTATACTCTGTAAGTGATGAGAAGGCAAATGGATGTAAGCCGGAAAAAGTATCATTTTTACAGATGGGCGGCGGCAAATCAGAGTGTTACTATCCCAGGTGCTTGTAGAGAAAGGAGCCGGCGGTTTCAAAAGCGGATAGCGGCGTCACGCGGGAGAAGAGACGCATCATCCTGTATCTCAGGCCGTTTTCAGAGGCGGCGGAGATTCCCTGTACCTTGGGATAATAATAATACGGAAGGTTTATCTCCGCCGCCCTCCACCGGGTCTTAAAGGTGCGGAGACCTTCTTCCTCCGGGGAGCAGCGGCCGAAGTCGAAATACCGGTAGTTCTGGGCGCAAGCCGTCTTTATAGCTTCCCAGGTCACCATGTGGTTGGGGCGTTTTTGCAGGTATTCCTCGTCTGAGGCATTGTATTTATAATAGACCGTATTTTTATAATTGAGGAAAACGACCCCGGCGATAATTTTCCCTTCCGATTCGGCCAGGCCGGTGAAGCCGAGGTTCTTGGAAATCAAATTCCGGTAGATGGCCTTAAAGAAAGACCGCGGCTGAGGCAGCACCCCGAGTTTCTTGCGGGTGATAAGGTGCAGCCGGTAAAAGAGGTCCAGGTCAGCCTCATCATGAGACATGCGGACTGCCACCCCGCGCTTTTCCGCCTGGCGGATGCCCCGCCGGACGCTGTCATGGAATCTTTCATTCAGTTTAGCGGCATCAGGCTCCAGGCTGAGCAGGTATAAGAGATGGTAATCACGACTCTGCAAGCCCAGCCGGGACGGTGAGCTGCCTTCCGGCCAGCCCCTGATTTCCAGGTAAGCGCCGGACATTCCCTCCAGCTCTTCCTTGGCATGGTTAAAAAGCACGGTTATTTCAGGTTCGCTGCCGAGCGGACTGCAAAAATCAGAGAAGGGCAGGGACACCAGCCGGTTGCCCGTGAACAGGCTTTTTATCTGGAAAAAGGGTATGGCGGCGCAAATCCGACCGTTATCATCTTCGATAACATAGTATTTGGATGAATACCCATAGGCTTCGCCGATGACACGCGCCCAGGCCGAGGTATGAAAAACGGCGCTGTCTTTTTGTCCGGCGACGAATTCATCCCAGCGGGTATCGGTGGTCGGGTCAATAGTGCTGATTTTCACTTTATTCCTTTTAAGCCGGCATACTTATCCGGTCATTTCTTCCAGCTGCCTGCGACAATTTACGATGGTTCTGCGCCCAGTTTTCACGGATGCGCAGCGCGAAATCTATTAATGTCATGGCGTCAATATCGCCGGTTACCGTTAGCGCGCTCTGGTGCCGGTCAGGCCAGCGCCAGTACCTGAGCAATGTCGCCCCGGAACGCTCCAGCTGTTCGGCCAGCGGCTTTTCATCGGCCGGGGTAAACTGCTCCAGGCTGTTTAAATATAAACTGTAGTTGCCCGGTTCGTCGCTCTTTTCCAGGGCATAGCCTTCATTCTTTAAAAAGCTGACGGCGGCCGGCGCGGCATTAAGCCCGATACCCAGCATCGGGCGGGCCGGGCTGGTCACGATAAAGTCCCGGGACTTAATATTCTGGTAGCCGTCCCACCATTCCCCGGCCGGCGCGCTTATGTTTCCCTGCCTTAATAATATCATAGCCCGGTCAGAACAAGCTGCCTTGACACGGTAGCGGCCGCGTTCAACTTCTTCAACTTCAAATTTAAAGGCGCTCCGCTCCCGCCACCAGGCGGCGATTTCCTTTAAAGTGGTCACCCAGACCGGCGGGTCATACCGCCTGGCCTGCTTTATGGTATCCTGGAGCGCCTTTTCACAGAGGGCAATCCGTTCCGGGTGGAGCTGAAGCGTGAATAATTCTCCGCGGTCATAGGTCTTTTGCAGAATGTTCCGCCAGACGGCGCTGATGCCGTCGCCACCGGTAATACCCAGCCTCTCAACCATGGCTTCATCATCCGGGATGGAAACCGGTATCTCGATAAGGCCGTCCTGAAAGCGCGGCACCACCTGGCAATCCTCCGCCTTCAGGGCGTCATAGAATGCTAAAAGGCGGCGGTATTCGCTCCATGCCATCTCCGGGTAAGCAGCGCTGTCCAGCACGTCCCAGTGGACGCTGTGGCTGCTGTCATAAGGGAAGCCCAGGCTGTCCAGCACGCGCAGCGTCTCACCGTTAATGCGCAGGAAGGGCGCCCGGAAGCCGGTAAACGGAATGCCGCAGCTTTTGAAAATATCTATGGCGTTATTAAAATGGCGGGACTGTTCCTCCGCCGGTATCACCCCGTAATCGATATGGACATTGCCGTGGACGGCGAACTCGACCCCCTGCCGGCTGAGCTCGCGGATAACTTTGGGGTGCCTTTTCAAGGTGACCGCCGTGATGGCGAAGGTAGGCACGCAGTCCAGGCTGCCGGTTACCTGGCCGAACTTCCTCAGTATTTTCTCGAATCTGCCCGCCCCCGGGCCGAACCGGCGCAGCACGCTGACAATCCTGAGGGACAGGTTCTTAATTCCACGCGATTTCGACAGGAAATTTATCTTATCCATCAACATCATATTATATTCACGTGGTTGGAATAGTGTTAGAAATGTGTTATCATAAAGTGATAATGTTGCATCGTGGGCGGTATTATTTAAAGTTGAGTATTAACATGTGGTGTATTGGATAGTACCATGCATGCTTTTTCAGGGTTACCCCTATTGCTGGTGACACTGGAGTAGACTAAATTAAAAATAAGCAATATGCATGATTATGTATCCATTGTTACTATATGTTTAAATACTTTAACACCAATGATGATTCGTTGCCGCCCAGGCTACTTAGAGTAACCGAAGTTGCCCACCTCCTCCACGTGCATCCCAATACCGTGAGATTCTGGACCAAGATTGGCGTACTCAAAGCCTACCGTGTCGGCCGCCGCCGGGAATACAGGTTTAACGTGGCGGATGTCGAGACCTTCCTGCACCGGGACGGCAGCTCCCCTACCTAATTTCTGACCGCACCGGGGTATCAGTTTTACTCCGTGCAATCCAATGTTTTACCGGAACATGTCCGCGGCCGCCTAATCTAACCTTTTCTTTACTTATCTCTAACCGCATTCAAAACCGGCAACCGCTACACTATCAATCAGGGTTTACCGCCGGGAGAACCGCGGTCAGGCGCCATTCCCCCGGCTTTCACCTGCCGGGAACACCATGAACATACTGCAAGATATTGAAATAATCGCCCGGAAATCTTCAGCCGGGACCGAAAGGCTGTTCATTACCATGGGCGGCACCACCTGCGCCGTTATCAGCCAGGATTCCGCTTTCCTGGGCAAACTCCACGAACGCTTCGGGTCGGCCGAGCCACCGGGTAAAGTCGACTATGAAATTATACTGACCCCGGCGCCCCACCGGGAGTTTGCCGCGGATGAAGACAGGCGGTCGGGCCGCCCCTCCATCAATAGGGTAAAATCAGGCAGCAACTACATTATTAAACAGGATGACAGTCCCTTCCTGGCCATCGTCAACACGCTTTCCCGGAAAGTGCTGGTAAAAATGCTGCCCGAACCGGACAGCTTCAGCGGCTTTTTGCGCATGTTGTTCACCCTTATACTGGCCGATGAAAAGGCTTTGCTGCTCAACGCCTCAGCGGTGAGTGAAAACGGCCAGGGGAGGGTATTTTTCGGGCCGTCCGGCTGCGGCAAGACCACGGCTGCCCGGCTGGCTCCGGAACACGGCATCATCGCGGACGACCTCGCCATCATCAAACCGCATCACGGCGGCTACCGTGTTTGCGGCACGCCTTTCCGGGGCGATTCCAATGAAAGCCATGACAATGCCCGCGCCGAACTGAGCGGTCTTTACCTGCTGAAAAAGGACGGAGAGAACCGCATCAGTGCCATGGACAGCACCCGGGCCGCGGCGGAGCTTTACCACAATGTCCTTTTTTTCACCGATGACAATAAACTATTGAACCGTGTGTTCCGCATCTGCCGTGACCTGGCTAACAAGATCCCGGTGTATGAGCTTCATTTTCAGCCGGGCCCGTCTTTCTGGGAACTGGTGAAGAAACAGAGCTAAAAGTTATTCAGTAGCCCGGAGATGTAGAACGTCTCCAAAGGAAGGGAGCATTCATTATGCGTATAAAGAAAGCGGTAATTGCGGCGGCGGGACTGGGTACCAGGTTTTTGCCGGTGACCAAAGCCCAGCCGAAAGAAATGCTTCCCATGGTGAACAAACCGGTTATCCAGTACAGCGTGGAAGAAGCGGTGGCCTGCGGCGTGGAACTGGTCGTTATCATAACCTCGATAGGCAAGAGGGCGATTGAAGACTACTTCGACCGATCCATCGAGCTGGAACAGGTACTGGAGCGCAAGGGCGAGACTGAACTGGCGGAAGATATCCACCGCCTGTCCAGCATGGTGGACATCGCCTACGTCCGCCAGAAGGAGCAGCTCGGGTTGGGACATGCCCTGCTTTGCGCCAATAAGATAGTAGGCGACGAGCCTTTTATCCTGATTCTCCCCGACGACCTTTTCGAGCAGAAATCCCAGGTACTGAAAAATATGGTCGGCGTTTTTCAGCAGTACCAGGGCAGTGTTATCGCGTCCAGACAGGTCAGTGAAGATGAGGTCAGCCGCTACGGGATTATCGACCCCGAAAAGATAGCGGACCGGGTCTATAAGGTGAAGGACCTGGTGGAAAAGCCGCCGGCGGCGGAAGCCCCGTCAAACCTGGCCATCATGGGCAGGTATATCCTGACGCCGGAAATTTTTAAAATACTGGGGGACATTCCCGCCGGCCGTAACGGTGAGTTCCAACTGACGGACGGACTGAGGCGACTGCTTAAAACGCAGTCGGTATACGCCTACGAGTTCGAGGGCGAAAGGTATGACGCCGGGACGCCGCTGGGCTGGCTCCAGGCCAATATCGCCCTGGCTTTGAACGACCCGGTAATAGGCCCGAAGCTGGAAACCTACCTGCAAAACCTCCGGCAGCCGGCTTACCACGTCAGAATAGATTGATAGCTTAAGATAACCACCCGATACGGGTTTATGACCGACCTTACCCCGGCCGGTTATAAACCCGTATCTGTTTTTTCCCGCACTTTTTTATTTCCCGGCGTATTTGCCCGCTTTCACCGGTACTGCATATTTTAGTACTCGCTTCCGGATGTGCCGGTTGCACTTCTAAAATCGCCCTCCCGGTATCCGCTCGAACGCCTGATTTTCAAGTAAAATCGAACGTAAAGTACTCCAGTCCTATTACTATTTAGTGATTGTGCTCCATTTTTTTGTGTGTTACTGTTTAATTGAGTTTCCAGATTCAATATACCGCAAAATAATGCTGTAAAAACTTTAGAAAAATGTTAAATTTTAACGGTTATAAATTGCACGCGAAATATAGCCGTAAAAGTATCCGCCTCACTGGAGGAGACGGCATTATTGATAAGATAGGAAAGGACCTATAAATAAAGGAATCGCCCTGACTGCAGCGGCTAACTGAACGGTCAGGGCAATACACTAAACACAGGAGGCTAGTCCCATGTTCAATTATAATTGTAACACTACAAGCACTCTTGTCAAGTTTCTTCGACGGCAACTTTTCAAGACTTTATTCATCTCCCTGGCCATCGTTTCGCTGCTGTGCTTTTACTCTCCCGGGCAGGCATATGCGGCAACCAGTAACGGCACGACCACCGGGACTTTGACCCTGACGCCTACCATAGAAAACGTGGGCGTCATCG
>JBAZGT010000047.1 GCA_041652735.1 Dehalococcoidales bacterium
GGCAAGAGGAAAAGCCAAGAAAGTAGCCCTCGTCGCCTGCATGAGGCGGCTGCTCACTATCATGAACTCAATTTTAAAACATCAAAGAGCTTGGCAATATGTATAAATTAACACAGTTGCTCTCCGTCGACGGAGAGGGGGAACTAAAGGGGGTGAGGTTTTCCCCATGTATTCCGGTTATGGCTTTTTCCGCACGTCCACCGTAACGTGTACCAGGCTGCCGTCGCGGTAGATTTCCAGCGTAATGGAGTCGCCGGGGGAGTAATATTCGGCCAGGACGGCAAAGAACTCATCGGAATCGTTAATTACCCGGTCGTCCATTTTTTTTATAACGTCGTTCACCCTGACGCCGCCCAGGCTCGCCGGGCCGGTCACGGCCGTGACCCTGGCGCCGCCGGTGAAGTTATTATTGTTGGCGAAAACTTCCAGCGGCAGCATGTCCCGCGCGGTAACCCCCAGCCAGGGGATTTCATATGTAAAGGGGCCGGTCTGGCCGTAAACTATCGCTTTCCCTACCCTGGCGACCTGGTTTGAAGGCACCGCGAAACTGATGCCGTCCCCCTGCTCCGGGTTTATCCGGGCGGTGACGACGCCGATTACCTCTCCGTCGATATTAAAAAGCGGGCCGCCGGAATTGCCGAAGTTGACGGCGGCGTCGATTTGCAGCAGATTGGGTTGATAAATATCGCTGACGGTCACCCCGCGGCCGACCTGGCTGATAACGCCGGAGGTCAGCGTCTCTTTCAGTCCCAGCCGGCTTTCTTCCCCGTCGCCGGGGCTGCCCAGGACGAATACGGGGTCGCCCACCTTCACCCCGCGTGAATCCGCCAGCGAAAGCGGCGTTAAAGCCGATAAATCCATCCCGCCGGAGCCATCATCAGCCATGAACCTCAGAATGGCGATGTCCGTCTCCTCTGATTTGGCCCAGACCAGCATTTTACAGGTCCGACCGTCGTCAAGGGTGGCGAATATCTCCGGCAGGTCTTTCACCACGTGATAAGCGGTCACCACCGTTTTAGGGATAACGATACCGGAGCCGGTGATCCCGGCCGCAATAAAGCCGGAGCCGATCAGGTACTGGCCGTTGGAAATCATGACAATGGACTGTTTGACCTGATCATAAAGCTGTGCTGCCTGGAGAACGGAGGTTCTGAAAGCCTCCTCCGTTTCCCCGGTCCGGTAGGCTAAGTCATCGATAACATGGCCGGTATCTGTAATATCGCCTTCAATAGTGGCGAACCGCTGCGACGCGGTGGCGGTGTACTCCGTCAGCGCCGAACCGGCGTCCGCGATAGCGGCGGAAAGGTTAGCGCTGCTGGCTTGAATTTCTCCGCCGAGCCGGGCGGCGGTATCGTCAAGTTTTACACCGGCGGCATCAAGTTTTGTCCCCAAATCTCCGGAGACGCCGGCCAGCTCGGTTTGCAGACTGTCTATCTGGCCGTTGAGGTCGTTGATAAAGTACCCGGCGCCGCCGGCGGTGATCACCAGCAGGGCGCTGACAACCGCGATTATTATTTTCATTTTCACTCCCTTACCGTCCGTGTATTTTTTTGTCCAATTATGGAGCATCATCGTATTCGTGTCAACGTTGAGGGGTCAGTCTTTACTTAACCCCGCCCCGGGATTCTTCAGTCCGTTCAGCATGGCACAGGGCGGCGGGGTAGAAAAATCACGGCGGGTCGGGTAAGATGTAGGTACTCATTCCCCGGCAAAGGAGAACCGCCATGCCTCCTTCCGTATTTCCCACCGGTACCACCATCTACGACCCCGCCAGGTGCTGGAACGGCTTTACCCTGTTCCAGACGGAGCTGCACCGCAATCACGGTCGCGGCGCTATCCTGATAGACATGAACGGGAACGCGGTGCACCGCTGGCAGGGACTGGACGGTTTCCCCAACAAGATGCTGCCCGGCGGGCATATCATGGGCAGCACCGGCGTGCGCAATATGAAGTACGGCTACCAGGACATGCTGGACCTGGTGGAGGCGGACTGGGAGGGGAATATCGTCTGGAAGTTCGATAATTACGAGCTGGTTAAAGACCCGCGGCAAAAACCGCGCCGGATGGCCCGCCAGCACCATGACTACCAGCGGGAGGGGAACCCGGTGGGGTATTACGCGCCCGGCCTGGAGTTCAAGCCCGGCGGCAAGACGCTTTTGCTCTGCCATAAAAACCTGAAAAACCCCAACATCAGCGACAAGCTTTTAGCGGACGACACGATAATAGAGGTGGATAAAAACGGCCGCATAACCTGGGAGTGGTTGTGCAGCGAGCACTTTGAGGAGATGGGCTTCAGCGCGCGGGCCAAAACCTCCCTGAGGCGCAACCCCGGCCTGAAACCCGCCGGCGGCGGCGTGGGCGACTGGATGCACATGAACTCGATGTCAACTTTGGGTCCCAACAGGCATTACGATGCCGGGGATGAGCGCTTCCACCCGGATAATATCATCTGGGACGGGCGGCAGACCAATATCACCGCCATTATCAGTAAAAAGTCGGGCAATATAGTGTGGCAGATCGGCCCCGAGTTCAACGCCGCCAAAGCCCTCCGCGCCATCGGCCAGATAATAGGTCAGCACCACGCCCACCTGGTACCGCGGGGGCTGCCGGGGGAGGGCAACATCCTAGTTTTCGATAACGGCGGCGCGGCCGGCTACGGCGCTCCCAATCCCGCCGCCCCGCAGGGCATCGATAACGCGCGGCGGGACTTTTCCCGGGTGCTGGAGCTCGACCCCATCACGCTGGAAATCAAGTGGCAGTACCCCCCGCCCGGCCCCGGCGCGGGACGGCTTTACAGCGCCTTCGTGAGCGCGGCACAGCGCCTGCCCAACGGCAACACCATGATTACGGAGGGCAACGGCGGGCGCATTATCGAGGTCACGCGGGAGGGGGAAACCGTCTGGGAATACGTCAGCCCCTACCCGCACCGGATGCTAAAGTTCACCCTCATCTACCGCGCCTACCGCGTGCCGTACGCCTGGGCGCCGGTAGCCAAACCGGAGGAAAAGGCGGTGCCGCGTATAGATAATAATAAGTTCCGGGTGCCCGGCTCGCCCCAGGCGCTAAAGGAAAGGGTTACCAGGTTAAGGATTTAGCAATTGCGCATTTGCGCAGGTGCGTGATTGCGCCTTTCTGTCAACAATGACAACTTGACCTCTATTTCCCCCCACCTCCCCTCCTGAACCCCTTACCCGCCGCTCCATCCCCGGCAAAGACCGTAACCGCCATATTCGCCTGGACAGCAATATTTATTTATCTTTTGTCTCCTTCTCTGCCAGCGGAGAGGGAGAATAAGAGGGCAAGGCCGTTTTCTTTACCCCGTCATTTGCCCTCCTGCCGCCTTAACCCCTATAATTTAAAGTCTGGAGGCGCGTTTTGCTTACTGATGAAATCCTGCATAAAGTAATCCGGCCCGCCCGCTATACCGGCGGCGAATGGAACATTACCGTGAAAGACTGGGAAGAAACGCCTATCAAGGTGGCGCTGGCTTTCCCGGACACCTACGAGCTGGGCATGTCCAACATGGCTATCCCCATCCTGTACGATATCCTCAACCGCCAGGCGGACGTGCTGGCGGAGCGCTGTTACGCCCCCTGGGTGGACATGGAGGCGGCGCTGCGGGAGAACCATATTCCCCTCCCCTCCCTGGAGAGTCGGCGGCCGCTTAAGGACTTCGATATCATCGGGTTTTCTCTGGGCTATGAGCTTTGCTACACCAACGTGCTGAACATGCTTGATTTGGCCGGACTGCCCCTGCGTTCGGCGGACCGGGACGATTCCCACCCCCTGATTATCGCCGGGGGAAGCTGCACGATGAATCCGGAGCCGATGTCCGACTTCATCGATGCCTTCGTCATCGGCGACGGCGAGGACGTTATCCTGGAGCTCCTGGACGTTTACCGGGGTGAAAAGGGGCGGGGCAAAAAAGAGCTGCTGGCCAGGCTGGCGGAGATTCCCGGCGTCTACGTGCCCGGCTTCTATGAAGTACAATACTCCCCCGACGGCCTCATTAAAAGCTTTAGCCCCACCCATCCCGCGGCCAAAGCGCGCTTGCAGCGCCGCCTGGTGAACCTGCTGCCGCCGCCGGTGGTGAACCCGGTGGTGCCCTATATAGAAATCACCCACGACCGCGGCGCCATCGAGGTGCAGCGGGGGTGCAGTCGCGGCTGCCGCTTCTGCCAGGCCGGGATGATATACCGCCCGGTGCGCGAACGCCCCCACGAGGAAGTCATCAAAGCGGCCGGGGACATTATAGCGTCCTGCGGCTACGACGAAATATCGCTGGTGTCCCTGAACACGTCCGATTATTCCGGCATCAATGAGCTGGTGGCGGGGCTGGCCAAACGCTATCCCGGGCTGGCGGTATCGCTCCCCAGCCTGCGCCTGGACACCTCCTCCGTGCGCCTGGTGGGGTCCCTGCCCACCCGCAGCCGCACCGGCCTCACCTTCGCCCCGGAAGCGGGCAGCGAAAGGCTGCGGCGCGCTATCAACAAAAACGTGACGGACGCCGACCTGCTGGAAACGGCCGCCACCGCTTTCAAACGCGGCTGGACCAGCCTCAAGCTCTATTTCATGGTCGGGCTGCCCACGGAGACGCTGGATGACGTGGTGGGCATCATCACTTTGGTGGACAAAGTCCGCGCCGAGGGCAAAAAGGCCTCCGGCAAAAAGCCGATGATAAGGGTGAGCGTGGGGACTTTCGTGCCCAAGCCGCATACCCCCTTCCAGTGGAGTCAACAGGAAGGCGGGGAATCGCTGACCACCAAGCAGGAGCTATTGCAGAACGGACTCCGGCAAAAGGGCGTCCGGCTGTCCTGGCACGACCCCCGCATCAGCCTGCTGGAAGCCGCCGTGTCCCGGGGCGACCGCCGGCTGGGCAAGGTCATTCACCGCGCCTGGGAGCTCGGCTGCAAGTTCGATGCCTGGAGCGAGCATTACAACCATGATAGCTGGCTCAAGGCTTTTGCCGATTGCTCCCTCGAACCTGGGTTCTACGCCTGCCGCGAACGCTCCCTGGACGAAATCCTGCCGTGGGGGCATATAGATGCCGGCGTCAGCCAGGCGTTTTTAAAGCGGGAGTACCAGAAAGCCAAAGAGGAAGCGGACACGCCGGACTGCCGCACCGGGGACTGCAACGCCTGCGGGCTGGAGCAATCAGAGACGTGCCGGGCCTCTCACTAATGTCATCCTGAGCTTTTTTGTCATTCTGAGCTCTTTTTGTCATTCTGAGCTCTTTTTGTCATTCTGAGCCTCTTTTGTCATTCTGAGCGAAGCGAAGAATCTCGGGGTGGCAGGGAACATTTTCCAGTTGAGCACAAGAGCAATTGCGCGTTTACGCAAATGCGTATTTCCCGGTGTTGTCACTCTGAATCCCCCGTTGTCATCCTGAATCCCCCGTTGTCATTCTGACGAAGGTCAGAATCCACTGTTAATACCAGCTTTTAGTTAGCTTTCATTGTTGGATTCCAGCCCCCGATTGTCATACGGGGCACGGCTGCGCTGGAATGACATATGAGTAATTACGCAAATGCGCATTACCGCTCGCTTATCATTGCGAGGCGCTTAGTAACGAAGCAATCCCATCCCCTTTTCCCCACCGCTTTTTCATACCTTACCCACTTATTCGCCCTCTCCGTTGACAGCGAAGGAGACAATAGTTTGAATACTCTCAGCTTTACACTCTGGATTGCCTCCTCTCTGCCCGCGGAGAGGAGGTCAGGAGAAAAGGTCAGACCCCTCTTCCTTTTCCCCCTGCAGAGAGGCTTGTCCGCCGGAGTTTTAGCACAGGTGGGAGGGTCAGGAGAAAAGGTCGGGGAGGTATCAATTTTACCCACAAAACAAAAAGAGGGGGCTTTTTGAAGTGACCCCCAAAAGCTAGACACTTTTATTATAGGGCAAAAAGGGCTTGTTGTCTGTGAATAGCAGGTGGCAAGCCCTTTAACTTTATCTTGATACGTCGGTTGTTGTAGTAGTCCAT
>JBAZGT010000048.1 GCA_041652735.1 Dehalococcoidales bacterium
CTCACCTGACCTTTTCCTCCGGCCCTCCACCTGCGCTAAAGCTCCGGCGGACAAGCCTCTCTCCGCTGGCAGAGCGGGAGCGATTGATTGATGAAGTTTGGGTATAGTGTTATTAAGACCGGGAATATCACTCACTTGACCTTTTCCTCCGGCCCTCCACCTGCGCTAAAGCTCCGGCGGACAAGCCTCTCTCCGCGGGCAGAGCGGGAGCGATTGAGTGATGAAATTTGGGGATGGGGGTATTAAGGCCGGGAATATCACTCACCTGACCTTTTCCTCCGGCCCTCCACCTGCGCTAAAGCTCCGGCGGACAAGCCTCTCTCCGCTGGCAGAGCGGGAGCGATTGAGTGATGAAATTTGGGGATGGGGGTATTAAGGACAAGAACAGCGGGGCTGAATAGACACAAGGCTTAGCCAACCTGGCGGACGACGGCGATGACCCGGCCCTGGATTTCCACGTTATCAAGGTCGGTATAAAAGGGGCGCATCTGGCTGTTGGCCGGCTGGAGGCGGATTCTTTCCGGCTCGACAAAGACCTTTTTGAGGGTGGCTTCTTTTTCCGATTTGAGCCAGACGGCGGCCATCTCACCGTTTTCCACGGCGCTGACAAACTGCAAGAGAACGATATCGCCGTCATTAATCAGGGCGTCAATCATGGACTGGCCCTTAACGCGCAGGGCGTAAACATCCTCGCGGCCGCGGGTCAAACCGGCGGGGACGCCCATCGTTTCCGAGACGGCGGCGACGTCCCAGGTGTCCGGGGCGGGGACGGGTATAGGCGCGCCGGCGGCGATGATGCCGATGACCGGCACCGTTACCAGGGAGTCCGCCGACGGCGTTTTATTGAGCAGCTTAATGCCCCGGGAGACATCCGCGTGGCGGCTTAAGTAGCCGCGGTCTTCCAGGATATTGAGGTTATAGTCCACCACCGAGGTGGAGCTGATGGCGCAGCCCCCCTGAATGTCCCGGATGGACGGCGGGTAGCCCCTTTCATCCAGGAACTTGTCAATAAACCTGATGATGCGCCGCTGTTTATCCGATAGTTTTTTCATCCGTGCTCCGTGTCTGGCGGAACTAGAGAACACCTGTTCTGAAATCACTATATAATAAAAATCACGGGATGTCAATAGGATTAGGGAATAGAGATTAGAGATTAGAGGGAAGAGATTAGAGATTAGGGGGAAGAGATAAGTATTAGACCGCGGTGGTGGTGATGAGGTAATAAAAATAGCCCGGTACCAGGCCCAGTGGAATAAAGATAAGGTGCCAATCAGCAAACAGCCACTCCCAGAAATCCCGGTACGGCCGGTAAGGTGGATGATTATCGATTCTCAAGGGTGAACTCCGGCGGAAGAGCGCTCCAGTGCTATTATATCAGCATAAAACGGCAAACAGTTGGGGAAAAGTGAAACATTAACCGGTCATGGCCGCGGCGGCTAGGCGTCTTCTATAGCGTCACAGGCTTCAACCGGTTTTTGGTTACTCAACGTTTCCAGCGCCAGCTTATCCATTTCCAGCTGTACGTCGATGGGGTATTCGCCGGTGAAGCAGGCCAGGCAGAATTTCTCCCGGGGCAGGCCTATCGCTTTAATCAGGCCGTCAATGCTCAGATAGCCGAGGGAGTCCGCCCCGATGAATTTGCAGATTTCCGGCACGCTTTTCTGGGCGGCGATGAGCTCCCGGCGGGTGGCCATGTCCACGCCCAAGAAACAGGGGTGACGGATGGGCGGGGCACAAATGCGCATGTGGACCTCTTTAGCGCCGGCCTTGCGGAGGAGGCGAATCACGCTGGGGGTGGTCGTGCCGCGAACGATGCTATCGTCGACCACGACCAGGCGCTCGCCGTCCAGCACCTGCGGCAGCGGATTGAACTTAAGCTTAACGCCCATGTCCCGCATGCGCTGCTCCGGCTCGATGAAGGTACGACCCACATAGCGGTTTTTAATCAGGCCCTCCACTACCGGGATACCGGACTCGCGGGCATAGCCGGTACCGGCGGCGGTGGCGGAATCCGGCACGCCCATGACAATGTCCGCGTCCACGGGATATTCCCGGGCCAGCTCCGCACCCATAGCCTGCCGGGCGGGGTAAAGCAGCTTGCCGTTTATCACGCTGTCCGGCCGGGCGAAGTAAATATATTCGAAAATGCACAGCCCTCTTTTAACGGAGTCCCCGGGGTAGCTCTGGACGCCGTTTTCGTTGATTAAGACGATTTCATCGGGCTGAATTTCACGGATGAACTCCGCGCCGATATGGTCGAGGGCGCATGATTCAGAAGCGACCGCCCAGCCACCGTCCACCTTCCCCAGGCAAAGCGGCCGGACACCCAGGGGGTCGCGGACGATGTATAACTCCCGGGGGGTCAGCAACATCAGCGAATAAGCGCCCTGGAGGCGACGCATAGCGTACCGGATTCTTTCCACCCAGTTTTTACCGGGAGAAGATAATATGAGATTGCCGATTACCTCAGTATCCGAGGTGCTGTGAAAGGTGTAGCCGGCATCAGCCAGCTCACGGTAGAGGTAGGTAGCGTTGACGATGTTGCCGTTATTGGCGACGGCGATAGTGTCGTTTCCATGACCCACCACCAAAGGCTGGGCGTTGTCCACCTTGCTGGAACCGGTGGTGGAATAGCGGTTATGCCCGATGGCCATAAGGCCGGTGAGTTTCTGGAGGGACTCTTCATTGAAGACATTGGATACCCGTCCCATGCCGGTGAAGACCCGGATGATTTTGCCATCCGCGGTAGCGATACCGGCGCTTTCCTGGCCGCGGTGCTGGAGGGCGAAAAGTCCAAAAAAGGTAAGGCGGGCTACATCCTCTTTCGGGGAAAAGACGCCAAAAACGCCGCAAGACTCGTGCAAGATTATCTCTGCCTCTCAGACCGTCTTGACTTAGTGCTCTATATTGATTATAGCTTAAAACCGGCCTTCCGGTCAATCTTACACAACAAGGCGGCGGTATTTTCCGGCGGGGAGGGGGGGCGGCGAGGGAATAAGGAAACGGACCTTTCTCTCCGGCCCTCCACCTGCGCTAAAGCTCCGGCGGACAAGCTTCTCCGTTGACAGAGAGGGAGCGATTGATTGATGAAGTTTGGGGATAGGGTATTAAGGCCGGGAATACCACTCACCTGACCTTTCCTTCCGGCTCCCTCAGGGTGAACCTTTCAGGATGAATCCATACTTGATACGGGGCTGGAATGATGACTAAAATCCCTCTTAATCTCCCTTTTTCAAAGGGAGAGACTGGGAAAGGGGGGACGGCTGCGGTGGTATAAGGAAACGAACCTTTCTCTCCGGCTCCCTCTCCGCGGGCAGAGAGGGAGCGATTGATTGATGAAATCCGGGGATAAGGTTATTTAGGCCTGGAATGACAAGGTTAAGAGGACGCAAGGCATGGGGATGATGTCAGTCTTACCAAAAACACCATCCGCGGCTAACAAATATCTTATCCCTTTTTCGTAAAAAGAGAATTCGAATTAGGCTCCGTCTAAATGCTCCGTCCTACCGCTTTGGCGATGGTCTTGAGCTCCGCCATCAGTCGGGTAAAATCGGACGGAGAGAGGGATTGAAGGCCGTCCACCAGGGCTTCCTTGGGATTGGGGTGCACCTCGATGAGGAGCCCGTCCGCGCCGGCCGCCACGGCCGCTTTAGCGATAGCCGGCACCAGGGAATAGTGGCCGGCGGCGTGAGAGGGGTCCACGATGACGGGGAGATGGCTGTTCTTTTTCAACACGGGAATGGCGGAAATATCCAGGGAAAAGCGTATGCTGTCCTCGAACGTCCGGATACCCCGCTCGCACAAAATAACATTATTATTACCCCCGGCCAGGAGGTAATCGGCGGCGGTGAGCCATTCGGTAATGGTGCAGGAAAAACCGCGCTTCAAAACTACCGGGCGCTTGCTCTTGCCGGCCTCCGTCAGCAGGGCGAAGTTCTGCATGTTCCGCGAGCCTATCTGCAAGACGTCAGCGTAGGACGCCACCATGGATACGTCCTGGGGATTGACCACCTCCGTGACCACCGGCATAGCGAACTCGGTTTTGGCTTTGGCGAGCAGCTCCAGCCCCTTTTTCTGCAAGCCCTGGAAGCTGAAGGGGGAGGTGCGGGGTTTGAAAGCGCCGCCGCGCAGAATAGTCGCCCCGGCCTTTTTGACCGCCCGGGCCGCCTCCATGAGCTGCGCCTCGCTCTCCACGGCGCAGGGGCCGGCCATGACCACGATGCGTTCGCCGCCGATTTCCACTCCGCCGCAGTCCACTTTGGTATCCCTGGGACGGAAAGTCCGCGAAGCCAGTTTGTAGGGCTTCATGATACGGGTAACGCTTTCCACGCCGGGGAGCACGGCAAAGATATCCGTGGGAATCTGGCCGGTGTTGCTGCCGAGCAGCGCCACCACCGTTTTATCCGTACCGAGATTTAGCTGGACATCCAGTTCCAGCGATTTGGCTTTCTGCACGACATCATCGACTTCTTTTTTGGAGGCGCCGGTCCTCATTTCAACAATCATGGCTGGTTATGTTTACTCCTTTAGCGTCGGGCACATACACCTGCCCGCACTTTTGATGATACTAGAGGCGTGAGGGGACGTCAAGCGGGGGGAGGGGGGTAAGTAACAAGTAACAAGTAGCAAGGGGCAAGTGACAAGGAAAATCAAAATAAGAAAAGGGGGGAGGATTTGAACTGCACCCCTAAAGTTGGACAGTATGATATGCTGGAAATAACTTTAGGGGTGTATTTTTATGCCAAAAGGGAAACCGTATACCGGGAAGTTTAAACAAACGGTA